>CAXTRL010000322.1:0-4366 GCA_964246575.1 uncultured Armatimonadales bacterium | reverse complement strand
CCATGACGACAGTATACACGAAACAGACGAAAACTGTTCAATCTAGGACACTACCCCTTTTCTCACAAAAGATGTTCAAGGCAACAATAAAAATCCGTCTCCATCAGTTATCGAGAAAGTAACAGGAAATTTTGGCGTTAGAGATTTCTTCAGGCTGATAGATGGTTCTGATCTTGACGCTGTTTTCAGAGATACTGTGTCGGAGATAAACCATTTGAAGACGAAGTTAAAGAACTATGTTACTGCTGGTGTCAAGGAATATCCTTATACATTAAACATTACTGTCTTCAATATCTCAGTTGATATTGTATCACCTGAGGCTTTTGTTGGTAAAAAACGCACGTTTTGGCAAGAGTTCTTTGACAATATCCTCTCCAAGAGACATAGTGTTGCTCATGGAGCAACATTTGATAACCCTAGCTCTGTTGAAGAAATAAAGAGTAGTCTTCTAAAACTTGAAATTCTCCAGTTAGCGATTTTGGCCATAATTTGCGAAAAATCGCTTCCGTCTACAACAAAACTAACCCTTGAGTAATCTTTTTCTTCACTGATTCGTTTCCAGCGTCCACGTCCCATAGCCGTGTGTTTTAACACATGGTTCTTCGCGCCATCCCTGAGCCGCAACCTTTTTGCTTGTTTCGTGTCTCAATGCGTGGGAGACAATGCAACTATGAAAAATATAGCCATGAAAAATACAGCAGCGAGATTAGTCCTGGCGGTGTTACTGGCCCTGCTGGTCGTGCAGCCGGGCTTTGCGCGGGGCGGCGGCAGCTTTGGCGGCGGCGGGCATTCATTCGGCGGCGGGGGCGGCAGTTTTGGCGGCGGCGGACGCTCGTCTGGCGGCGGGGGGTTCGGTGGTGGGGGCAGCTTTGGGGGCGGCAGCCGGTCTTACGGCGGTTCGTTTGGGCGGAGCGGCGGCTTTGGCGGATCAAGAGCGTCCGGCGGATTCGGCGGGTCGTCGCGGGTGTCTAACTACACATCGCGGACGCCGGTATCGTCGCGGCCTATGACTTATGGCGGGCAGTACGGCTCGGCGCATTATTACGGCGGCTTTTCCGATTACTCTTACGGCTGGGCGCATCCGGCGTGGTATATGTACACGCCATTTTATCCCAGCTTTTATTACTCGCCGCCGATCTATTCTGGGGGCAGCTACTACCCCGGCTCATTCAGCTTTCTCAAGTTTCTGCTGGGGCTGGTGCTGATTTTGATTATCGTTTACTTAGTCGTAGCGATTGTTAAAAAAGCGCAGGCGCGGGTCTGACGCGAAGGAGTATAATATGCAGCCAATTATAATGCACCTGATTTTTATCACTGTCGTCGCTTACAGCAGCCTGCTGTTGTTGGCGTGCTTGCTGATTGCCAGCCGGGGCCGAAAGCCGCGTTCTGGGGAAGACGTGCCAGGGCCGGAAGAGATGAGCCGTCATCATGTCGGAATGTACTACTGCAATGCTGATGATCCGCGCGGATGGGCGCCAAAGTCTGGCGACCCAAAATGCAGCAATGGATACACTATCAACATGCGCTACCGCTCCTGGGTTATGGCGTACAATGCCGTGTTTGCTGGTGGCGCAGTCGTCCTTACCCTTGTTGCCGTTGCAGCGCCACTGATTATAAAATGATTGAAAAGCCCCGGCAGATGTGCCGAAGCTTTTTTGATGCCAAGATGCTGTATCGTTTCTTCGCCAAAGATTTACTATAATTGCTATTGACAAACTAGTAAATAACGCTCATAATGTTGGCATTCAAGCGTTAGGAGAAGACCAATGGCTGAGGCACCGCAGAATAAAACGCAGAATAAAACCGCGCCTTCTGCCCTGAACTCGGCTGGTAATCCGCCTTTACCGGCGGCAGTTCAGCAGGCGATCAGCAGCATTCGATTTGGAGTCGTCCAGATTACCATCCACGATGGCCGCATTGTGCAGATAGATAAAACCGAGAAGATACGTCTCGTCTAAACTTTGACCTGCCGCTTTGAGCGGGATGCCGGGGCCGACTCGTCCACGAGAGGCTTCACACGGACAAATCCGTGTGAAGCCTCTTTTGTTTTTTCGCACCAAGACTTATACTCAAAGGAGACCACACATGACCGCTAAACCATCACACCTTTCTCATCCGTCGGTTTCTCATCCGCCGGGCCGCCGGACCGGCTTCACGCTGATCGAGCTGCTCGTCGTCATCGCCATCATCGCGATTCTCGCCGCTATTCTTTTTCCCGTGTTCCAAAGCGTTCGGGAGAACGCCCGGCGTACCACCTGCGCTTCCAACCTGAAGCAGATCGGCCTCGGCCTGATCCAATACCTTCAGGACAGCGAAGAAACGTACCCCCCAACAGTGACGGAGCGGGAGGGACCGCTCGACGCCACCGAAAACTCCAATGTCACCGCGCTTCCCTATAGCATTCGCGGACGGCTGGCGGGCTATGTCCCAAAAGGGTCTGCAGCCGACGGCAGTGTTTGGAAAGACCCGGACGGCGCTCCCTGGGCCGGCATTAACACGGGCGCGGCGGGCATCCCTAGCTCCAGCGCACCGGTTGTCATCTACTGGGCCAACGACTATGGATTGAACATCAACGAGAACCGAGGCACGGCTACTGGACCGGGTGTTTCCACAGCTGCCTACTTTGCCGCCAATCCGACATTTGGGTTCAACGACAGCGTGATTTTGGCGAAGGTACAGACACCGGCTTCATTTTTGATCGCAACTGATGCCGCACGTCAGGATGGAGCGTTAGGACGTGGCTCGCTGACGCCTCAGTACCTTGACCCCGTCACCGGCGCTGCGACTTCCTATGATACGACGACCGGCACGACGTTCACCGCAAAGGCAAACCAAGCGGCTGTCTCGCCTCGGCATCGACAGGGCTTCAACGCACTCTACTCCGACGGTCACGTCAAATACAAAAAAGTGCAGGACATCTGGCGTTCCAAAGTCGACAACGACTTCCGCACTGACCCCATCAACTCTTAATCCTTCCCACAGCCCCCTCCGCACAAGGAGGGGGCTTTCTTGCTTGTAAGTAGGGTCAGCTACAGGATAATCCGGTAGATGGCTTCGGTGAGGTGGGCGGGGTCGTGGCGGACGATGTCGGTTTCGGAAATCAAATTGACGGCGACGGGAGTGTAGCCTAACGCGCGGATGTTGTCTACGTCGGGGGTGACGAAGCGCTGTCCGTATTTCTCATAGCGCTCCAAGATTTCCGTAGTGGGCGTTTCTTTGTTTAATAAGACGTAATCAAAAAGGCGCTTGCCGGGGGCATGGCGGGCCAGCGCTTGCAGATGGTCGGACGCGGTGAAATTGTCGGTTTCGCCGGGCTGAGTCATCACATTGCAGACGTAAATCTTGACGGCTTTACTTTTATGGACGGCGTCAGCGATGCCGTCTACGAGAAAGTTCGGTACGATGGAGGTAAAGACGCTGCCTGGTCCCATGATAATCGCGTCAGCTAGGCGAATGGCTTCCAGGGCTTCCGGCAGGGGGCGGGTGTTTTCAGGCCGCAGGTACATCTGCTTGATCGGGAGCGAATGGTGCGCGATTTGGGTTTCGCCTTCAATGATCGTGCCGTCCTCCATTTCGCCGAGCAGCATGACGTTCTGCGTGGTAGACGGATACACTTTGCCGCGAATGGCAAGAACTTTAGAAGTCGCCGCGATGGCCTGCTCGTAGTTGCCTTTGTAGATCTCGGTCATGGCGGCGATAAACAAGTTGCCGAACGAATGGCCGGCTAGGCCCTCGTGATCTTCGTCGAAGCGGAACTGGAACAAAGACGCAAGCGTCGGCTCCGAGTCGGAGAGTGCCACCAAACAGTTCCGCAGGTCGCCCGGCGGCAAAACGCCCATCTGCTGAGACAAGCGCCCTGAAGATCCGCCGTTGTCAGTGACGGTGACAATCGCGACAATGTTGGACGTTCGCTCTTTCAGGCCGCGCAGCATGGTCGACAGGCCCGTGCCGCCGCCGATGACGACAATCCGGTGGCCCTGGGCGAGCGAACGCCGCTGGAAAATGCGGTCCGCCAGGTCTTCCCGCGCTTCCGGAGCCACGGTGCTAAGAATCGAGCGGTTGAACTGGAAGTAAGACACAAACACCAGCAGCAGGCCGGTTGAGACCAGGATCAGGCCCATCAGTAGGGAAATCTTGGGGTCACTGGTGTCCAGGCTGGTCTGAGCGAAGATCCAGACCATCATCTCATCAAGACTTTCCAGGTAATCGCTCCAGCCGATGTTCACGGCAAGTGCGATCCCGGCGACGACCAGCAGCAGGCCGAGCAGGGTTAAGAGCATCCACCGCTTAACGCGCATTCCCGGATACAGCCATTTTACCAGTGAAAAAAAGTGCTTCATTAAGAAGTTATTCTCACTTGTTCACG
>CAXTRL010000321.1:0-4392 GCA_964246575.1 uncultured Armatimonadales bacterium | reverse complement strand
GAGCTGGCCCAGCGAGGGCTGACCGTATGACACATTTTCGAGAAAATACGGTTTTGATTACCGGCGGCGCGGGCTTTGTCGGCACGAACCTAGCGCACCGTTACTTATCGGCGGGAACGCCCGTGCGCGTCTATGACAACTTTTCCCGCGCAGGCGTGGAGCAGAACGCCCAGTGGCTTTTGGACACGCACGGGGATTTAGTAGAGATCGAAGAAGCCGACGTGCGCGATGCCGACCGCCTGCGCCGGTCCCTGCGCGGCGTCGGGCAAGTGTTTCATCTCGCGGCCCAAGTCGCTGTGACCACCAGCCTTACCGATCCCCTCGCTGATTTTGAGATCAACGCGCGGGGAACGCTGAACCTGCTGGAAGCCGTTCGCCGCTGCGCCGTGCCGCCCGCTTTGGTGTTCACCAGCACCAACAAAGTCTACGGCGGGCTGTCCGACATCGCCCTGCGGGTCCGAAGCCGCCGGTACGAGCCGGAAGACCCGGCTGTTCGCACGCAAGGCATCAGCGAAGATCGTGCGCTTGACTTTCACAGCCCCTACGGCTGCTCTAAAGGCGCGGCGGATCAGTACGTCTTAGACTACGCCCGCACTTACGGCATCCCGGCGGTCGTGTTTCGGATGAGCTGCATTTACGGCCCGCATCAGTTCGGCACGGAAGACCAGGGCTGGGTCGCGCATTTTCTTATTCGCGCTTTGGAAGGCAAGCCGATCACGCTGTACGGCGACGGAATGCAAGTGCGCGATATTTTGTATGTAGACGATTTAGTCAATGCATTTGTGCTGGCCCAAGACAACATCGGACGGCTTGCGGGACAGGCGTTTAACATCGGCGGCGGCGCAGACAACACCGTGAGCCTCTTGAACCTGCTGGCGCTCATCGGCGAAGCTTACGGCGAAAACCCGTCGGTCCGGTTTGAGGACTGGCGGCCCGGTGACCAGCGCTATTATGTGTCCGACACGGGTAAATTTCAGAGTGCGACCGGATGGAGCGCAAAAACGAATGTGGCGGATGGCATCGAGCGGCTGGCCTGCTGGCTCGGCGAGACGCGCGGCATTGCCCATGCGGCAGGCCGCCGGCAGGAGGCATTAGTCTAGTGGACACCATGCAGGCCGCTGTTTTAACCGCCCCCGGCGAAATGCGAATGGAGACCGTGCCGCGTCCGACGCCAAAATCTACCGAAGTCTTGGTGCGTTTAGAAGGCTGCGGCGTCTGTGCGTCCAACCTGCCGCCCTGGGAAGGCCGAGAATGGTTTTCATACCCGATGGAACCCGGTGCGCTGGGCCATGAAGGATGGGGCGTCGTAGAACAAGCCGGTGCAGACGTTGCTGATTTCCAAATTGGCGACCGCGTCGCCATGCTGTCCGGTCATGCTTACGCCGAATATGATGTCGCGGACCAAAGCGCGGTTGTCAAGCTGCCGGACGCTCTGCGCGACACGCCGCTGCCGGGCGAGCCGCTGGGCTGCGCCGTCAACATCTTCGCCCGCAGCGAAGTGAGGCCCGGCCAGACCGTCGCCATTGTCGGCATCGGATTTTTGGGCGCACTGCTGACCCGGCTGGCGGCGAATGCCGGGGCTTCGGTCATTGCGATTGCCCGCCGCCCCTTTGCTCAGGCTATGGCAGAACAGATGGGCGCGGCCCATGTGCTGCCGATGGACGACCACTGGCGGATTATCGAGCAGGTCAAAGCGCTGACAAACGGTAAAGGCTGCGACGTGGTCATTGAAGCTGTCGGCAAGCAGGGGCCGCTGGATTTGTCCGCCGAGCTGACCTGTGAGCGCGGCCGGCTGGTGATTGCCGGTTACCATCAGGATGGCCTGCGCTCCGTCAACATGCAGCTTTGGAACTGGCGCGGTTTGGACGTCATCAACGCCCACGAGCGCGACCCGCAGACGTATACCGGCGGCATTGAAAAGGCTGTGGCCGCCGTTGCATCCGGCGCTTTGGACCCATCCCCGCTTTATACGCATTCTTTCCCGCTGGAACGCTTGGGTGACGCGCTGAATGCGACGCAGGGCCGGCCCGACGGTTTTCTAAAAGCCCTGGTCACGCTGTCTTGACGCGCGTTCTCATGACGGCGGACACCGTCGGCGGCGTCTGGACCTACGCTTTGGATCTAGCCCGCGCTTTGGCCCCGCACAACGTCGAAGTCGCCCTAGCGACAATGGGACGTCTGCCGACTTCGGCGCAGACGGCGGAAGCGGCTGCCATTTCCAACTTGACGCTTCACCCATCTGCGTTTGCGCTGGAATGGATGCCGGACCCCTGGAATGACGTTGCCCGTGCCGGAGACTGGCTTTTGGCACTGGAAGCCGAATGCCGGCCTGACCTAATCCACTTGAACGGCTACGTGCATGGCAGCCTGCCGTGGAACGCGCCGACCCTAATGGTCGGCCATTCCTGCGTTTTGTCCTGGTGGCAGGCTGTTCACGGCACAAACGCTCCCTCCGAGTGGCAACGCTATCACGACGAAGTTCAGCGCGGCTTGCAATCTGCACTGTTAGTTGCCGCGCCTACCCAAGCCATGCTTGATTGTCTTCAAGCGCATTACGGCCCCCTAGCCTCAACGCGCGTACTGCCGAACGGGCGCGACGCGGCGTTCTTTGGGCCTGCCGAAAAACAGCCGACCATCTTCTGCGCCGGGCGGCTCTGGGACGACGCCAAGAACATCCGCGCCCTGGCCGAGATCGCGCCGACGCTGCCCTGGCCGGTCTGCGTCGCGGGCGAAACTGCGCCTCCCAACGGGAAGGAGCAGCACTTTGAGAATGTGCATCTGCTCGGCTCCCTGCCGCCTGCTGAGATCGCCGAGCGACTTGCCAAAGCGGCCATTTACGCGCTGCCCGCTCGATATGAGCCGTTCGGTCTATCGGCGCTGGAAGCGGGCCTGTCCGGCTGTGCGCTGGTGCTGAGCGACATTTCCAGCCTGCGCGAAGTGTGGGGCAACGCCGCCCTGTACGCCGCCCCGGACGATCCCGACGCTTTGCGCGAAGTGATTATGCGCTTAATTTCTGATAAATCGCTGCGGCGCGAGATGTCCGCCCGTGCGCTGGCCCGAGCCCAAACCTACACGCCGGAGCGCATGGCGGGCGGGTATCTGAAAGCCTATCATCAACTGCGGCTTGGAGAGTCAGATTGCGCTTAATTGTTTTCACCCATTCCCTGCTTTCCGACTGGAACCACGGCAACGCCCACTTTCTGCGCGGCGTCTTGACCGAGTTTGTGGCACGCGGCCACGACGTCAAGGTCTACGAGCCGCAGGAAGCATGGAGCCTGCAAAACCTGCTGGCCGATGCCGGGCCGTCTGCCGTAGAAGGCTTTCATGCCGCGTACCCGACGCTGCAAAGCACGCAGCATGACCCCGAAACGCTGGACTTGAACGCTGCGCTGGCCGAGGCTGACTTGGTGCTGGTGCATGAATGGAATGACCATGCTTTAGTCCAGCGCATCGGCAAGCATCGTGCTAAAGTCGCTGATTATACGCTGCTGTTCCACGACACGCATCATCGGGCCGTGACCGAGCGCGGCAGCATGGCGGGGTACGATTTGTCGCACTATGACGGCGTTTTGGCGTTCGGCAGCGTTATCCGCGACTTATACCTCAGCGAAGGCTGGGCAAAACGCGCATGGACCTGGCATGAAGCGGCGGACACGCGGCGCTTTCATCCGCTGTCGGACGTTCCCAAGAGTGGCGACTTGGTTTGGATCGGCAATTGGGGCGACGGTGAGCGCACCCAAGAACTGCACGAATTTCTGCTGGAACCCGTGCGCGTGCTGCATCTCAACGCGCGGGTTCATGGCGTGCGCTACCCCCAGGCCGCGAAACAAGCGCTGGCAGACGCCGGGATTGAGTACGCCGGCTGGCTGCCGAATTACGCTGCGCCGGACGTGTTCGCCCAGTACCGGATGACCGTCCATGTCCCGCGCCGCCCGTATGTGGAAGCGCTGCCCGGCATTCCAACCATCCGCATTTTCGAGGCGCTGGCCTGCGGCATCCCCCTGGTGTCCGCGCCCTGGAATGATGCCGAAGGGCTGTTCACACCGGGTCAGGATTTTCTGGTGGCCCAAAACGGCGCGGAAATGCAGGCGCATCTAGCGGCCCTGAAAGCCGATGACGGCTTGGCGCGGGACCTAGCCGCGCACGGCCTGGCGACAATTTTGAGCCGCCACACCTGCGCTCATCGGGTGGATGAGCTGCTGGGGATTTATGAGGAAATGAATAGTGTGTGACAACCGCCGCGAAGCATCAGGAGCCACGGGAATTGGGAGCCACGAAATAAATTCCGAGGCTGAAAAAGTGCACACCGTCCAGGGGACGTAAGATAGCAAATACCCTCTTGCTCCTTCTGGACGTCGCTTCGACGGTGTGCTTTTCCAAGCCTCGGGTTTC
>CAXTRL010000320.1:3500-4437 GCA_964246575.1 uncultured Armatimonadales bacterium | reverse complement strand
GTTCTTTCTTAGCCCAACTCAGAACTCTGCTGTCACACTGCCGTTTGAGAGCATCGGGAATGAGATTGTTGTGCCGGTGACAATTAACGGTCACGCCCTGCACATGATGCTGGACAGTGGTGCATCGGGGATGTTTATCACGGAGGCGGCTGCCAAAACTCTGAACCTTCCAGTTCAAGACAATTTGCCGGCGCTCGGCTACGGCGGCGCGGCATCGCTGGGAGAAGTCGCAGACACAACGGTCGCTATCGGCGGCGCGGTGCAGATCTCTCATCTCCCATTGGATGTCATTAGAAATGCAGTTTATACGAGGTTAAGCAGTCAAAATAACCACACTGACGGCTCGATTGGCTACACGCTGTTCTCCCGGTTCCGTGTCAGCATCGATTATGCCGCAAAAACTCTCGTTTTGTCTGATCCCGCCGCCGCCCAGCCGCCGTTAAGCGCCGCGACAGTGATTGTGCCAATTAAGCTAGAAGCCGGTACTCCAACGATCATGGCCTCGGTGGATGGCCGTCACTCTGGCCGTTTTACGGTGGACACCGGAAACAGCGGTCCGGTATCTATTTACGACCAATTTGCTACGCTCCACAAGCTGACGCCTAGGGCAAATGACCCCGATGTCAGGATACGCAGTGGGTTCGGTATTGGGGGAACCTTCAGCCTTCTGTATTGGCCGGATCATACCATTCGTGTCGGTTCGGCTCAGGTTTCACATCAGCCTATTTCCCTTGTCAAAGGGCCGGGCGTGGCGCAGGCAAGCACGGAAGCGGGCAACATCGGCAACATCTTTTTGAGCCGCTTTTTGGTGACTTTTGATTATGTGCGCGGCTTGATGTACCTGACGCCGACGCCTGCGGTCAAAGCTGAACTGACGCGAACATCGCTTCTTCTGATTGCTGCCGTGAAGCCTGCCTCTGCGCTGACGTTAAGCCAG
>CAXTRL010000320.1:0-3490 GCA_964246575.1 uncultured Armatimonadales bacterium | reverse complement strand
CAGATTTTAGCGCGGCACCGGGCGGCGGCGTCTACCCAGGCGGCGCGGAAGGACAAGACGCCGCACGCGATTGTGTACGACATCAGCGCCGGGGGTTTGGCGGGGACGATGACGACGTATGAAGCGCCGCCGCACCGGAGCCGGATGGAGATGCGGATGGGGCCGCTGAATACCACCACCGGCAGCGACGGTAAGATCACTTGGGAGCAGGATGGCACCGGGAACGTGCGAATTCTCGGCGGCGAAGAGCTGGCCGAGCGCAGCGCGGACGAAGGGTTTTCACTGGAAAACTTTGATTTGTCCCAAAAAGCGCAGACAACGTCAGTGACGCTGCGGCCCGGCGTGGACCAGGAGACCCATTGCTACGTTTTAGACGTGAAGCCGAAAAACGGCTCGCTGCAAACGATTTATCTTAGCCCCAAAACGTATTTGGTACAAAAGACCGTGGAGCATAAAGGCGGGCTGACCGGGACAATCACCGTGCTGGCCTACTCGGTGCAGGACGGGACCGAAGTGCCGAGCCGCATGGAAATCCAGTACGCCGGCCTGCCTCTAACCATTGAAGCCGCGCTGAAATCCGTGTCCCGGATGCCGGCGGTCACGGCGGCATTCTTTGCCCCGCCGGACGCCGCCAAAGACTGGCAGTTTCTGGCGCCCGGCCCGCGCGTTTCGGCAACGCTGCCGTTTGAGAGCGTCAGCGACGAGATCGTGTTCCAAGCTACGCTCAACGGCCACCCTGTGCGGCTGCTGCTGGACAGCGGCAGCGGGACGGCCTTTGTAACCGAAGGCGCGGCGCTGGCGGCGGGTCTGACCACGCAGGGCGACCTGCCCGCGCTCGGCTACGGCGGCGCGGCGTCCACCGGCATCGCCTCGGATGCCACGGTAGAGGTTGGCGGCGCGGTGCGGCTGAGTCGCCTGAACGTGCATGTCATCAAAGACCCGGCGGTGACGAGGCTGCTGGCGGAGCGCGGGCATCTCGACGGGGCTATCGGGTATGAACTGTTCGCGCGTTTTGTGATTGGCATCGACTACGCCGCTAAAACGCTGACGCTAACCGATCCGGCTTCGCCTCCTCCCGCGCTCGCCACGGGAACAATCGCCGTGCCGATCAAGCTGGAAAACCGGATGCCGACCATTTTGGCGTCGGTAGACGGCAAAACGCCGGGGCGTTTTTTGGTAGACACCGGCGATTCGGGCGCGGCGCATATCTACACGCAGTACGCCGAAGCGAACCATCTGGTGCCAAGCCTGAGCGCCCCCGGCGTGACGACGCGGCAGGGGGTCGGGGTCGGCGGGCAGATCACGGAGATTTTGTCGCCGGGCCATTCTCTGCGGATCGGCGCGGCCCAAGTTTCGGGCCTGTCGCTGTCCACCATGACCGGGCCGGGCATCGCGCAGATTTCGTCCCAGGCCGGCGGCATCGGCAACCTGTTTTTGGACCACTTCACGGTGACGTTTGATTACGTCCGGAGCCGGATGTACCTGCGCCCGAACCCGCCTGCCGTAATCTCACCGGCAGTGTTTGCGTCGCCAGCGCCGCGCTGGACGCTGGCGGCAGACACGCTTGCCGCGCCGCTCACGCTGGCCGAACTGCTGCAAAAGCACTTGACGGCGCTGGGAGGCGCGGCGGCGCTGGAATCCATCCACAACACCGAAATCACAGCCCAAGTGCAGACCGGCGGCATCACCGGCACAATCAAAACGATTTATGCCGCGCCGGGCAAAGAATACGAAGAAGACAAGCTTGGGATTTCAGACAACTTTCAGGGCTACGACGGCACCGAAGCCTGGGAGCGTGACACCAACGGAAATGTCCGTGATTTGGCGGGCGAAGAACTGAAAGACCTGAAAATCCAGCTATTTTTTGACACCAATTCTTACGTCCTGCCGGGGCGGATGCCCGGCAAGCTGGTTCTGCGCCCGCAGACGGAGGCCGGAACCGGCAACTACGTTGTAGACACCTACCCGGAAGGCGGCAAGAAAAGCGCCCTTTTCTTTGACCCGCGCACGTTTATGATCGTTAAAGAACAGCACCTGGACGACGACGTGCTGATGACGACTGAGTTCTCCGATTATCGCACTGTCGACGGCACGCCGTTCCCATTCCATACGAAAACCACGGACGGCACGACGCGCTACGACATCGTCGGGCAAGTGCAGACGCTCCAAAACAACGTGCCGCTGCCGCCCGGCATTTTCTCAAAGCCCAGCGGCGGCACGAACTTCGGCTTTCTCCAGCCGGGCGCAACTTCCGCCACCGTACCGTTTGACATGGACGACGGCGAGATCGGGCTGGAAGTGAAGCTGAACGGCACCCCGGAGCGCGTCTTTTTAGACAGCGGCGCGGGCGGCTTGGCCCTGGCCCAGTCGGCGGCGGATGCTCTGGGGCTGAAAAGCAGCGGCTTTTTGGAGGTCCGGGGCTACGGCGGCTCGGCGGACCAGCATCCGGTGCGGATTCAAACGCTGGAAGTGCCGGGCGCAGTGGAGCTGTCCAATGTCGCCGCGATTGCAATTGACCTGCCGGAGCAGCTTAATTCCTACTTCACCCAGCCCGTGGCGGGCTTTATCGGCTATGACCTGCTGTCGCATTTTGTGGTTCGCATCGACTACCCGCACAAAAAGCTGACATTTATCCGGGCCGATGCGTTCCATCCCGCGCCTGCCGACGGCCATCCTCTTCCGCTGGCTTTAGACAGCAATGTGCCGACAATCCAGGCGCATTTGGACTCGCTTCCACCGGGCCAGTTCCTTCTTGACACCGGCGACGCCGATGCCGCCGTGCGCCTGTACGGTCCCTATGTCGCGGCCAATGGCCTAGATAAAAAGTACCCGCATGGGGCTGTCGCTGTCGGCGGCGGCGTCGGCGGCGTGTCCCGGTCCCGCCGGGTCCGCGTCAAATCCTTTACTGTCGCTAGGTACACGTTCCCGGATATTCCTGCTGACTTCTCTTTGGACACTAAAGGCGGCGCGTCGCTAGTCAACGCCGGCTCGCTCGGCTCGCGCCTGCTGTCCCGGTTTATTTTGACTTTTGACTACCCGCACAACCGCGTTTTCTTTGCGCCCGCGCCCGGCACCAAGCTGGCGTTTGTGACCCAGACCACGCGGATTACATTGATGGAAACCAAAGACAAAGCAGGCCGCGCTCACCTGGCAATCGCCGATGTCCTGCCCGGCGCACCGGCGCTCAAAGCCGGCCTGCGGGACTACGACGAAGTGCTGGCAATTGACGGCAAGCCCGCCGGCCAGATTGGCCTGACAAACGCCCGGCTGCTGCTGTCCGCGCCTTCCAGCCCGCCGCATACGCTGCGTGTCCAATCCGTCGTCGGCAAGCCGCGCACCGTCACGGCGGGCTTGTTTGATCCGCTGCGCTGACGCCGGGGTTGTAGAAAACCCCGGCAGGAAATGTCCTTCGGACTCAGAGAAGCTAACCTCTTGGCCTCATCTTCGTCCGTAGGACACACTCCTGCCAGGGTTTTCTACAACCCCGGCG
>CAXTRL010000319.1:0-4473 GCA_964246575.1 uncultured Armatimonadales bacterium | reverse complement strand
GCACAACAGCAAATAATTCGCTTGAGCCTCTGGCGAGATGAAGCCCCGTATCTCCTGACTCATCAACAAACACCAGCATTTTTGTTTATCTCGCCGCTTCCTATTTCTCAAAATCAGCCAGCGCAACGCGCAAGGCATTGACGACGCGCAGGCGCTTTGAGTTGTCGCGCAGGTACAATGGCAGACGGTTAAACGTCGTTTGCCTCGCGTCATGGTCGATGTGCGGCGCGTCCCAGATGCGGCTCGGCAAAATCTTCGTAGAGTAATACCGTATGTAAGCGGGAATATCCTCAAGCGAGAAGAAAGCAAACGTAAAACGGCAAACGTAAACGTGGTAAATCCATTTGTTAATCGGCGACTTGTTCATCTGGCGGCCATAGTCGTCGGTCAATCTGGAGACGACATTCTCTTTAATTACCCGTTGATACCGCCCCTGCTCGTCTTGAGTAAGAGTAATTTGCTTCTCGGCGAGGTAATTACCAATGATCACACTGCCTTCTGTGTCATGTATTGAAAGTTGACGCGCTTTGACGAGGCTGTAAGGTTCTTTCCAATGTCGCGACATATGTTGATCCTCTTACATCAATAGACCCGCCGGGTCTTGATGGTAGAAATCGCGTAGAACGGCATAGAGTTCCGGGTGCAGTTCCAATAGCGCTGAAGCGTTCTCAAAAAACGTCTCGGTGGCGACGGCGAAGAACTCGGCGGCGTTTGTTGCGCCGTAGGGGTGCAGGACGCCGCGCTCGCCGGCTTGCGTCTCGGCGACTAACTGCTGATACTCAGCGCTCATCACCCGCGACCATGTTTCTATCTGCGCCTTGCTGTCCAAGTAGGGCGCACCGTCCGCAGCGCCGTCGCGCATATCCAGTTTGTGGGCGAACTCGTGCAGGACGACGTTGCCGCCGCTTCCCGCGACACCTGCCTGCACGTCCGCCCAGGACACGATGACCGGCCCCAGCAAAGCCGCCTGCCCGGACAAAGGCCGCACGGTTTCGGCGAAAACGCCGCGCGTTTCCATCCGCTGCTCCGTGACTAAAAAGCCCTGCGGGTACACGACAATGGTTTCGACGTTCGGGTAGTAGTCGCCCTGAAAGCCCAGCGTCAGCAGCGATGCCATGCCGGCAATCGTGACCTTGATTTCGTCGGTCAGGATCAGCCCCTGCACCCCTTC
Organism: uncultured Armatimonadales bacterium; assembly: GCA_964246575.1. Classification (GTDB taxonomy): domain Bacteria; phylum Armatimonadota; class Armatimonadia; order Armatimonadales; family Capsulimonadaceae; genus JANXMY01. The sequence continues at coordinate 3,302 of CAXTRL010000319.1, read as the reverse complement.
CCAGTTCTTTTCGGCCACAAGAATGCGCGTCCCGTCTTCGAGTTTCCGCTGCGCGTCCGGCGGCAGGCGATGATACAGCGCGACATTCGCCCACAAAATGCGCCGCCAGCGGTCGGGAAACGGCGCGGCGAGCAGCGCCCGCCGGCGATGAGCTTTAGACCACGGGAACCGCATAGACCGCTATGATACCAGACGAGGCGAACACAAGGCAAACACAAGGCCGTTTATGGTATGCTGAGATATGACTGAACGAATCAAACGATTTTGGATACGGGAGCCGTTTTGCGGCTTCTCGCATGGAATAGGCGCGGCTCTATCGGTCGCGGCACTGGTCGCATTACTAATCCTGGCGCATGGCAAGGTGTGGCAGACGGTTAGCTTTGCCGTGTTCGGGGTCAGCCTGATTGTGCTGTACACGGCCAGCGCTCTGTACCACTCGCTGTGGGTCCACCCGCAGCAGATCCTCAAGCTGATGCGCTTTGACCATGTGGCGATCTTTCTTTTGATTGCCGGAACCTATGCCCCGGTCTGCCTGGTCGGCCTGCGCGGGGCGTGGGGGTGGAGTTTGTTTGGGGTAGAGTACGGCCTGGCGGTGATTGGGATTGTGTGCAGCTTGGTGTGGAAGGGTTTCCCGGACTGGGCGCGAATTGGCATCTATCTTGTGATGGGCTGGCTGATTTTGATCGCCATGGCCCCCGTGCGCCATGCTCTGTCCCCGGCAGCGATTGCCTGGCTGTTTGCGGGCGGCATCGCGTACAACATCGGCACCGTGGTTTTCGCAACCGACCGCCCGCACCTGTGGCCCGGCAAGTTCAGCGCCCACGATTTGTGGCACATCTTCGTTCTTGCCGGCAGCGCCTGCCACTTCGTCCTGATGGCCTGCTTCATCGCCCCGATGATGTAGCGCCCCCACCCCCAGCCCCTCCCCCATCAGAATGAGAGAGGGGAGCCAGAAAAGAACAAGAAAAGCAGAGCAAGGTATGGCTTTCTTATCTTCCCTATCTTACTCCCCTCTCTCATTCTGATGGGGGAGGGGCTGGGGGTGGGGGCTTCTTTAGGCACTCTCAGCTTTGAGGTCCAAGTATGTAAGCTCCTGCGGCGTGAGCGTCATTTCAATCGCGGCGGCGTTGGCGGCGAACTGGCCCTCGGTGAGGCTGGACACGAGCGGGAACAAGTTCATCGGCTGGGACGCGGTGAACGCCAGGGCAATCTGGGCGACGGTCAAACCCTTCGCTTCGGCAAGCTCGCGGGCGCGGTCTAAGCGCTGGAAGTTGAGGTCGCCGCAGTAGCACTTGATGCAGATTTGGGCGAAGTAGTCGCCTTCGGGAAATGTCTGGAGGTTGTCACGGTGGTAGGTGTTTGAAAAGAAGCCGCCGGCCATGCTGGACCAAGACATGACGGCAATGCCGGACTGGGCGTAGAAATCCCGCGCCGATTGAAACAGCGGGCCGCTGATGGACAGGCAGCCGTCCCAGGGCGGCTGGTACATCTCGGCGAGGCTGTAATTGGGGCTGGTCACGGCGAACGGGGTCAGGCCATGCGCCTGCGCGTAGTCGTTGGCTTCCCGAATGCGCTCCCAGCGCCAGTTGGAGCCGCCGAACGCGCCGATGCGCCCAGCGTCTTTGTGGGCGTTTAAAGCTTCCACAATCGGGCCGACAGGGACCGACGGGTCGTCGCGGTGCAGGACATACAGGTCAAAGTAGTCCAATTTTTGGCGCTGCATCGACTCGGAGAGGTCGGCTTCAATGTCTTCGGGCGTCACCCGATTGCGCCCACCGTAAGGATGTGCGCCTTTGGCGAGAATGACGATTTGATCGCGAACGCCGCGCTCCCGGACCCAGTTTCCCAATGTTGTTTCGCTGCCTTCGCCGTAGACATGGGCGGTGTCAAACGTGTTGATGCCGTGTTCCATTGCCATGTCGAGCAGGCCGAACGCCTGCTCCGGCTTGCTGGCGTTAAAGACCGTGTTGGCGGTTCCCTGGACGAGACGCGAGACCGGCTTTTCGACGCCGGGAATGCTGCCATAGCGCATAATGGTTTCCTCAAAACAAAATACTGGGGTTGTGGAAAACCCCGGCAAAGAAGCGTCCTTCGGACGAAGATGTCAAACGCACGCGGCGTTTTCCATGTCCGAAGGACATCCTCTTGCCGGGGTTTTCTACAACCCCGGTATTTAACGTCTCGCCTTGGCTCGGCTACCGTGCACTCGCCGTCGCTCGGCTGGACGCCTGCGCCGACGCGGGCTGCACCCGGTCCAGGCTGCGGACAAAGCGGCCGATTTTATGCAGCGCTTCTTCAATCTTGGCGAGGCTGGTTGCATACGAGCAGCGGATATGGCCCTCGCCGCCGAGGCCGAACGCCGTGCCGGGGACAACCGCGACATGCTCCTCAAACAGCAGCCGCTCGGCAAATTCCTCCGAAGTCAGTCCCGTGCGGCGAATGCTGGGGAACGCATAAAACGCGCCCTGGGGCAGATGGCAGTCCAGGCCCGCTTGGTTCAGGCCGTCTACAATGAGGCGGCGGCGCTGGTTATACTGGCCGACCATGTCCTGCACGGCAGGCTCACCGCTTTTCAAGGCTTCAATTGCCGCCTTCTGGCCCGTGGCCGGGGCGCACATGATGGTGTAGGTGTGGATCTTCAAGAGCGCAGCCAAGATTGGCGCAGGGGCGCAGACATAGCCCAAACGCCAGCCGGTCATGGCGTAGGCTTTGGAGAAGCCGTTCAGCAGAATGGTCCGCTCCCACGCGCCCGGCAGGGACGCAACGCTGGTATGGACGCCGTCGTAAGTGAGGCGGTCATAAATCTCGTCGCTGATCAAATACAAATTGTGCCGGGCGGCAAAGTCTACAATCGGCTGCAAGTATTCACGCGGCATGATCGCGCCGGTCGGGTTCGACGGGTAGCCCAGCACAATCGCCCGCGTGCGCGGCGTGAGGGCGGCTTGAAGCTGGTCCACTGTCACCCGGAACTCGTTTTCCATCGTCGTCAAAATGCCGACCGGAACGCCGCCGGCAAGGCTGACGCAAGGCTTATAAGAGACGTAACACGGTTCGGGGACCAGCACTTCGTCGCCGGGGTCTAAAATCGCCCGCATGGCTAAATCCATGCCTTCGGAAACGCCGACCGTGACCAGCACTTCGCTTTTCGGGTCATAACGCAGGCCGTACAGTGTTTGAAGCTGCTTTGCAATCAGCTCGCGCAGCTCCAAAATGCCTAAATTGCTGGTGTACGTCGTCTGCCCGCGCTCCAGCGAGTAAATGGCGGCTTCGCGGATAGCCCAGGGCGTCAGAAAGTCCGGCTC
>CAXTRL010000318.1:0-4509 GCA_964246575.1 uncultured Armatimonadales bacterium | reverse complement strand
GCCGCGCCGGGCGGATTGTCCGCCGTGCCGTCCTGGGCCAAAAGCTGCCCGACCTGCGGCGGCATGGCGATGGCCCATATCGTGACCGGCTGGAACGCCGTATCCGGGGCGACCTCGTACACGGTGTACCGAAACGGCGTGGCGCAAGTCAATCAAGCGGCGCCGGGCTGGACCGATATGGGCGTCGCCAGCGGGCAGACCTACTCGTACACGGTTTCCGCGACCGGGCCGGGCGGCGAAGGAGCGCAGTCGGCCCCGGTGTCCGCAACCGCTCCCCAGCCGCCGGCCCCGCTTTCGGCCCCGTGCAACCTGAGCGTGCAGCCGCTGTGGCAGAACGGGACCGCCGATGCGCTGTCGTGGACGCCTGTTCCAGGCGCGGCTTCTTACAATGTTTACCAATCCGATGTGCAGGTCGCACACGGCCTGACGACGCCTGCGTTTACGATCACCTCGGATATTAATCAAGGCAACGCTTTGTATGCGGTGACCGCAGTAGACGGATCGGGAACGGAAAGCCTGCCGTCGGCGGTCGCCGCCTTTACGCAGGCGTATGCGTCCGGCGCGGCCCCTTCTTGGGGTAACTACGTTCCTTCTGCGCCGGACACGCTTGCCGCCCTGCCGGACTGGAATGGGAGTGGCCCGCGCATTATGGTAAGCTGGCATGGGTTCGGCCTGAACACGTTTAACGTCTACCGGGACGGCGCGAAGATCGCGAGCGGCATTTGGCGGGAATATTATGTGGACGCCGATGTTCTGCCCGGCTCCACGCATTCCTACACCGTGTCCGCCCAGAACACCGACTCGCTGCCTGCGATTGAAGGGCCGCAGTCCCTGCTCGTGTCCGCCGCTGCCCTGAATGCCGCGCCGGCTTTGTCTGCCGCGAAAGTTCAGATCACCAAAGTGGTCCCCAGCGACGACAGCGCCGTTGTATTTTTTGCCCCGGTTCCCGGAGCCGCAGATTACCGGATTTATGATGCCGCCAATCCGTCGGTCGTCAAGTATGCCGGGCAGATTAGCCAGCAGGCATCCGGCGCGGGGCTGACGGCTCGGACTCCGATTGCGATCCAGTGGAACGGCATCAATCCGGCGACGGGCGCAAACCTCATCGTGCAGGCCGTAGACAAGCTGGGGCCGTTCCAGAAAATGGACGGCGACGCCGGCGACGGAACCACAGGCATGGGCGGCATGAGCATGGGCGGGGGGAAGGCTGAGGCAATCAACGGGCAGGGTGATCCGTCCAACGTGCCGAGCGTGGTGGCCCAGTCGGACCCGTTTCCTGTGGCCTGCGTGCCGTTTGCGTTAAGCGGTGATCAAGTGTTCCAAGACAACTTCCGCAGCGCCGCGCCGCTGGTTAAGCAGCCGAACCCAGATCCTCTGCCGGGGTCTCAGTTCTACGGCTCGCCCACCGATTTTGCGGTGTACGCCAACGACAAATGGGAAATCCGCGAATACGGGGCGGACCTGACGAACACCAAAATCTTCATGATGGGCAGCCATTTTATGGACACCCTGTATGACGGCGGCGGCCTCGGCTCAAGCACACCCGCGCACAACAACAACGCTTCGCTGGTGATGATGCCGAAAGCCACGGCGGACATTTCCGGAAATGTGAACGGCGGCAAGGTGCTGCATGTGACGTTTGAGGTGGATGCCCACATGGACGGACGCCGCTGGTGCGAGCTGATGATCGGCGCGGCCGGCGACCCGCTGATTGACGCAGCCAAGTTTGATGATTTCGGCCAAAAGCCGACTGTCAGCGGGAAGCTGCTGCGCTGGCAGATTGAAGCGGAAAACAACAACCTGCAAGTGTTCCTGGGGGACGGCAACACGGCGGGCGTTGATTTGATCCAGCCTACCGACTGGGCGGACGGCCAGACGACGGCCCGCACCTTTTGGGACCATGTCGGCCCCCTGGCGAATGGAACCTTGCAGGACTTGGACAAGCGGCACCGGTTTGATTTGTATCTGTCCAAGACGCATTACCGCATTGAAGAGACGACTCCTGACGGTCTGTACAACATTGTCCGCGAGAAAGACTTTCCTGCCGGTGTCACTCTGCCGTTTGACCAGTGCCAGGTTTACTTGGTGCATCAGCTTTACCATACGTCAAACGACGTTCAGGAAGTCATCAAATACCAGCCGTATAATTCGTACTGGCCGAACTTCCGACCCTTCTCGGACGAGCGGCATTGGGATAACTGTGGCGTTGAAGTGCTGCCGGGCTTTCCTGCCGTTTCTCAGCCTTAGGGACCGTGTAGAAAGTTTCCCCTGCCCTAAACGGCAGGGCTTTAGGAATACAAGCCCCCACCTTCGTGGGCGAAGAACAATCTTATGCCCGCGAAGACGGGGAGCTGCACTGCCGAAGCACGGGGGTTCAGCCCCGTGTTTCGTTTCTACACAGTTTCTTGACACAAGGCTTGGGATTTCTTCGGGGGGCGGTTGTTCCGCTCCCTTTTTGACACTCTGCTTTTGCCGTTCTCAAGTTAGCACAGTTATTGCAAAAAGCAAGCTGACTGAGACGGTGAAAAGGAAAGTGCATGCCGGCTTCCTGGACATTGCCCCTTTTTGTATGGTACTCTGACATATGCGACGCCAGCTTTTTTTTCTCCAGCAGCGCTTTTTCGCGTTTTTCTCGTTTCTGCTGCTGGACAACATGACCAGCGGGCGGGTGCGGGCGGCGCTGCTTCGTAGTTTCGGCGCGACCATCGGCAAACGCTGTTTTGTGCGCGGCGGCCTGCTTATTCAAGAAAGCTTTCGCTTGAAGCTGGGCGACGATGTGTTCATCAACGCAGGCTGCTGCTTTGATTTGTCCGCACCGATTGTGATCGGCAGCCGCACCCAGCTTGCATACCAAGTGACGCTGATGACGGGCGGACACGCCATCGGCTCCCATGACAGCCGGGCGGGGGCGCACCGGCCGGAGCCGGTTGAAATTGGAGAAGGCGTTTGGATCGGCGCACGGGCGATTGTCCTGCCCGGCGTCACGATAGGAGCCGGGGCGGTGGTCGCCGCCGGAGCGCTGGTGACAAAAGACGTTCCGCCGGACACGCTAGTTGCCGGAGTCCCGGCAAAGCCGGTCCGTACCCTAGAGGTCTCCTAATGCTCTCGATTATTTTATGCACCCGTAACCGTGCGAGTGACTTGGGGGAAACGCTGCGTTCTTTGGACGGGGTCGCTGTTCCAGAGGGTATGGGCTGCGAGCTGCTGCTGATTGACAATGCTTCGGCGGATGACACGCCCCAGGTCATTGAAGCCGCCCGGATGACGAACATGACTGTGCGGCGTCTGCGGGAGCCGCAGGCGGGCCAAAGCCGCGCTCGGAACCTGGGTTTAGCCGAAGCGCAAGGCGACATCATTGTTTTTACGGATGACGACCTGCGCTTTCCGCCGGAGTGGCTGGAAGCCATGTCAAGGCCGCTGCGCGATGGCCGCTGCGACGGGGTCACCGGAGCAATGCGCCTCGCGCCGCACTTGGAACGGCCCTGGATGAGGCCGATGCACCGCTTCTGGCTGGCCGCGCCGCCGGCAGAAGCCGAGTTTAAGGGCAACCTTGTTGGCGCGAACATGGCTTTTCGGCGCGAAGTTCTTTCGCGCGTACCGGGCTTTGACCCGGAGCTTGGCCCCGGCGCAAGCGGCTTCGGCGACGACACCTTGTTCGGGTATCAGCTTTTGGAAGCGGGATACAGGCTGGAAGCGGTTCCGCTCGGCACGGAGCATCATTTCCTGCCGGAGCGCCTCACCCGCGCAAGCTTTTTAAGCCACGCAAAGAAGCTGGGCCGGACGGGTGCTTATACGGCGCATCACTGGGAGCATATACAGATGCGCCTGCCCCGGCTGCACCTTGCCAAGAAGATCATGCATCTCGCGCTTTGGCGGCGGGCGCACCCGGCGGAAACGGCGCAGGCGGAAGGAATGCACCCAAGCGAGATGCACCACTTGCGGTCTTTGCATATTTACGGGGCGTTTCTGGTGGAACAGCGTCGCCCGCGCCGCTACGAGCGGCATGGGCTGGTGAAATTGCCGGCCGCGTAAAAATCTGCCTGCGCCGCCTGCCTGCGCTTTGTAAATCTTCCATTATAAATCTTCCAGTGAAATTGTCCGATAATCAAGTATACTAAGCCTGCAATGACCATTCAAACGCAAGACTTGAAAACACATGACTTGAAAACACATGACTACTTGACGGACATGGCCGCGCTGCTGCTGGCGCTTTCTGCGAAAGAAATCGATCAGACCATCACGCTCTTTTGGGACAACTACACCCAGCGGCGGCGGGTGGTTTTCTGCGGCAACGGCGGCTCGGCGGCAACGGCAAGCCACCTGCCCGCTGACTTTCAGAAAAACATGTTTCTGCGGGGCGGCCAGCCCTGGGAATGCTTGTCGCTGGTGGATTCGGCTCCGCTTCTCACGGCTTGGAGCAACGACGCCGAGTACGCGCAGGTGTTCGCCGGGCAGGCCCGCACCTGGCTACGGCCCGGTGACCTGCTAGTGGCGATCAGCGGCAGCGGC
>CAXTRL010000317.1:0-4512 GCA_964246575.1 uncultured Armatimonadales bacterium | reverse complement strand
CTGATGGCCGCCTGGCTGGCGATCCTGGTGCTTGGCGCAGGCATCCAGATTTTCAATGGCCGCATCGTGGCGTTTCTCGGCGGCAGCATTGCGGCGGACCTACGCGCACAGCTTTACCGCTCGATTGAGTTTTTGCAGCTCAACTACTTTGACAAAAAGCAGGTCGGCGCGATCACCAGCCGCGTGACGCAGGACACCGACCGGGTCTGGGGCTTTCTCACCGAAGGCGTCCCCTACTTCCTGATTAACGGCCTGCTGCTGCTGTCCATCGCCGGCTTCTTGGTGACTGTCAACTGGAAGCTGACGCTTTGCATCCTTGCGCCTATTCCAGTCGTGGTCGCCATCGGCGGCATCTTCTGGAAGTCGGTCGCCCAGCTTTTTACGCGGGTCGGCCAGAAATGGGCCAGATTTCACATTCACTTAAACGAGTCACTCACGGGAATTCGGGTTGTGAAAGCATTTGCTCAGGAAGACTACGAAAATGCCAAGTTTACGGTTCGCAACGCCGAGCTGCGCGACGCCGGCATTGCCGGGGACACGCGCTGGAACACGATTTTCGGCGTCATGTCCCTGTTTGTTGGCATGGGCATGCTGATTAATTGGGCTGTGGGCGGCTGGATGGTCTACAAAGGCCAGATGAATCTCGGCAACTTTTGGCTGTTTACCGCGCTGATTGCCCAAATCTACGGCCCGCTGGCCTGGTTCGCCCAGGTCAACAACTGGTTCAGCCGGGCGATGGCCGGAGCCGAGCGCATCTTTGAGGTCATGGACACGGAGCAGGAAAACTATGCCCTCGCCGAAGTCCCGCACCATGCCATAGAGGGCGAAGTGGCGTTCGACAACGTGCGCTTCGGCTACGACAAGTCCAACCCCGTGATCAAGGGCCTGACTTTCACCGCCAAACCCGGCGAAATGATCGGCCTGGTCGGCAAAAGCGGCGCGGGCAAGTCCACGACAATCAACTTACTCTGCCGCTTCTACGAACCCGACGCCGGGACTCTCAAAATTGACGGCATGGACTACACGCAAATGAGCCTTCAGGACATGCGCCGCCAGATTGGGATTGTCTTGCAGGAGCCATTTCTCTTTAACGGCACCGTCGCCGAGAACATCGCCTACGGCAAGCCGAGCGCATCGTTTGAGGAGATCATGGCAGCCGCTCTTGCCGCCAACGCCCATTCGTTCATTCTCGCAAAGCCCGACGGCTACGACACGATGGTCGGCGAGCGCGGCGCAAAGCTATCCGGCGGCGAGCGCCAGCGCGTGTCCATCGCCCGCGCCATCCTGCACGACCCGCGCATCTTGATCTTGGACGAAGCGACGTCTGCCGTGGACGTGGAAACCGAGAAGCAGATCCAAGAAGCCATTGGACGGTTAATCAAAGGCCGGACGACCTTCGCCATCGCCCACCGCCTGTCTACTCTCCGAAACGCTGACCGCCTCATTGTTTTAGACGGCGGCAAAATCTCCGAAATGGGCACCCACGCGGAATTGATGGAAAAGAAGGGTGATTTCTTCAAGCTGGTCGAGACCCAAAGCCAGGTCACGCAGATACTGGGCGCGGTGTAGAAAGAGTGCCATGTTAACACGCTTGAAAGTAAACGGATTTAAGAACCTCGTCGGCGTAGACTTGCGTTTCGGCCCTTTCACTTGCATTGCCGGCTCCAATGGTGTCGGTAAGTCAAACTTGTTTGATGCAATCCGTTTTCTAAGTGCCCTTTCGCGTGTCCCGCTGCTTGAAGCGGCGAAAGAAGTACGCGGTGGAAAAACAGCGGATGTGCGGGGATTGTTTCATCGGGTGGGTGACAGTTATGATGATGTCATGTCGTTTGAGGCAGAAATGATTGTTCCAGAGCGTGGGGAAGATGATTTGGGGCAAGAAGCTAAAGCAAGCATGACGTTTTTGCGCTATAAGCTAACATTAAGCTACCGTCCTGATGATGGTGGATTGGAAATACAGCATGAGGAACTTGTCCATGTCAACAAAACAGAAGCAAACCGAAACATCTTGTTCCCTCATAGTGTGGAGTGGCTCAATAGTGCTGTGCTTGGGAAGCGGTCGTCTCCTTTTATTTCCACGGTAAATGACGGTTCAGGAAGCGCGGTGATCTACTTGCACCAAGACCGCGGTGAAAAGGGATCGGGCAAGCCTGCGCCGCGCCGTGCAAGCTTGCTTCCACGAACAGTCGTTCAGGCCGCGAATGCAGCCGAGAACCGCACGGCAGTCATCGCACGTCGGGAAATGCAATCCTGGCGGCTGCTTCAACTGGAACCGTCTGCTCTGCGTGAGCCGGACGATTTTAATGCACCCAGCCGCCTCAGTGAGCATGGATCGCATCTGCCGGCAATGCTGTTCCGCCTCGGACAGAATGGCGACGCGCGTACCTACGCGGCAGTTGCAAACCGTCTGAGCGAGTTAATTACCGACATACGCGAAGTTGGGATAGATCGCGACGAAAAGCGAGAGCAGTTCACCCTCTGGGCAAAAGCGGATGATGGAACGCCTCATGCTGCTCGTTCTTTGTCCGAGGGAACCCTGCGGTTCCTAGCGCTGACTGTGTTGGAACAGGACCCGGACTCGCAAGGAGTGATGTGCTTGGAGGAGCCGGAAAACGGCATTCATCCTGAGCGCATTCCTGCCATGATCCGGCTTCTGAAAGACATTGCGGTTGACACAAATCTTCCGGTCGGTCGGGACAATCCGCTGCAACAAGTCATCATCAACACGCATTCGCCGGCGGTAGTCGGTCAAGTAGATGATGACGATTTGGTCGCGGCTGAACTGCTGGAAAAAGTAAGTGACGGTCATCGGTTCAAAAGTGTCGCGTTTCAGACCCTGCCCGGCACATGGAGAGCGGGCGGGACTGACGAGCGCGACCTCATGCCCCGCAGTCGGCTTCTGGCTTACTTGAACCCGTTCGAGAAACAGGATGACAACGGCAGCCATGCGGAGGAAGAAAAAGATACGGAAGAAAAAGATACGGCGCGGGTTGTATCGGGCAAGCGGCGTTCTTTGTTGAAAAGACCTCAGCGCGTGGTTGACCGCTCGGATGTGCAGATGCTTTTGTTTGGGGGCGACTGTTAATGCCCGCTCTGCTGATGTCTTCCTTGCGATATACCGTGGTGGGTGATGGTACTTCTGACCGCGCCTTGATGCCGATTCTGCGTTGGATGCTGCTGCAAAGCGGAACGCCCTTGCCGCTGTCGCCAAGCTGGGCAGATCCCCGGCGGCTTCGAGCGGGAGCGGGAGCAAACAGGCTTGCGGATCGGCTGCCGCAGGCACTTGATCTTTACCCCTGTGACTTGCTGTTTGTTCATCGGGATGCCGAAAAAGAAGCAGCCGAAACGCGCTACAGCGAGATTACCGAAGCAGTTTCCGGTTTGAACGCGCCGCCGACAATTTGTGTTGTTCCGGTTCGCATGACGGAAGCATGGCTTCTCCTTGACGAAGCCGCGATTCGCCGCGCCGCCGACAATCCCAACGGGAGAATCCGGCTTGAGTTGCCCAGCTTGAAGGAAATGGAGACGATTCCCGATCCGAAGGCAAAACTCAACGAGATGCTTCGGATCGCCTGCGAGTTGAGCGGAAGGCGGCTGAATCAATTCAAGAGAGATGAAGCCAGACGCCGAGTGCAAGTCGCAGAATTTGTGCAGGACTTTTCTCCACTGCTTCGCTTGTCGGCGTTCAAGCAACTTCAAGAAAGAACTTACGCACTTCTGGCTGAACAAGGCTGGCGATGAAGCAAAGCACGCAGCGGAGCGGATTATGTCTCTTGTCGAAGAAAAACCAAGTCAGTTGCAGGAAGTAGAAGCCATCGCACCGACGCTGCCGAACAAAGCTGCGTCTCTGTGGCGGAACGCCGACTACCTGCGGCTGTGGTCGGGGCAGGTGGCGTCGTCCATCGGCAGCCAGGTGTCGGGGCTGGCCTTGCCGCTGCTGATACTCGCGCTGACCCATTCGCCCGCCAAAGCCGGCGGGCTGGCCGCTCTCAGAGGGCTGCCGTACCTGCTGTTCTGCCTGCCCGCCGGGGCATTAGTGGACCGCTGGGACCCGCGCCGGGTGATGCTGACGTGCGACACAGGCCGGGCGCTGGCGCTGGCTTCGGTGCCTCTCGCGCTGGCGCTGGGGCATCTGAGCCTCGTGCAGCTTTGCATTGTGACCGTCATAGAAGGCACGCTGTTTGTGTTCTTCAATCAAGCTGAGTCAAACTGCTTGGTTCGGGTTGTTTCTCAAGAACAGCTCCCGGCGGCGGTCGCGCAGAACCAGTCGGGAGAGGGACTTTCCAGCCTTTTGGGACCGTCGCTCGGCGGCCTGCTATACGGATTAGGTCAGGGTGTGCCGTTTTTGACCAATGCCGTCACTTACGCGCTGTCGGTCGCGGCCCTGCTGCTGCTGCGCTCGGATGTGCGCCCTGCGCCCCGTGCGGATGGTCCAACGCCACATTTGGGGCGGGAGAGTTTGGAAGGGCTGCGCTGGCTGTATGCCCATAAGGTCATCCGGTTTCTGGCTGT
>CAXTRL010000316.1:0-4570 GCA_964246575.1 uncultured Armatimonadales bacterium | reverse complement strand
TCCGTAAACTCCCCAAACGTCCCGACCCGCTCTTCTTCCGCTGCCATGCCGACATGCGCTTCGTAAATCCGCAGCCCGCCGACCGTTTTCGGCGTCCCATTTTGCCACGGAAACGGCGCGGGGGGCAGCCACACTTGGGCCGTGAAGTCGTTTGTCTGGGCGTCCTGCACGACGCGCCGGATATACGCCGGAATCCGGTCTTGTTTTCCCGCCGCCGAACGAACATGAAGCTTGACCAGGCTGCCGTGAGTCAGCGTCGCTCCATACGCGGCGTCCGGGAAAAACGCGCTCCAAATGCCGAAATTGTCGCAGGTCAGCGGGTTTCGGTCCCGGTCCCAGCCGTTGAAGTCACCGAACAGTGACAATCCGTGCGCTCCCGGCGCCCATTCCCGAAACCAGACGCCCAGCTCGCCGCCCGCTTCGCCCCGGTTAAAGCCGAAAAACTGATGCCCCAGGCTGACCGGCCCCAGCAGGCCGCCGGTTGCATCAATCGCCGCCCGCAGACGCGCGTAATGCGCCCCGCGCCGCCGTAGCGCATCGGCATAGGGAGCGAGCCAGGGGTCCCAAGAAATTAGTCCAAGAGGGTCATCCGTTTGCATGGCATGAGTATACCCGGCTTTGGAATATCCGGCAGAGGAAGCTTGACTCTGCCCAAAAGCCCACCGTGTTTCAGTTTCATGCTCGTACGGTAAAACTCGCTTATGTTTGGCCCGCGCAGTCTGACCCGGCACGGGTGAGTACACAGGAACACTCAAAGCTGCGCACAAGGTTTGCTTATGTTATCTTCGACGGTTTCGCCGGAAACTCAAATTGACCCTCTGCTGGTTGACCCTCTGCTGGAAGCGTCTCAAGGAGAACGCTGGGAACTGGCGCTGACGGCAGCCCGGCTGCTGCACGAAAATGGACAAGAAACCCACGGAACGCTGACGGCATTTGGGCGGCTGAGCGAGCATCTGGGGATTCAAGCGACCCTGCTGCCGGCTTGGGGCGAGCTGTTTCTGCAAGTGAATGGAGAGCGTGTGCGCGTCGCCGCCGCCGTTCCCTCCAACATCAACATGAGCCGGGTGGCGGCAACTCTGCAAACGGTGGATGCGATTTGCGCCGGACACCTCAGCACCGCCGAGGCAAAAGCCGCGCTGGAAGCCGCAGGACGTGCGCCGGAGTCAAACCTGCTTTTGTTTGTCTTTGCGTGCGCGGCCGGTGCTGGGGCGCTGGTGATCATCAACGGCGCGTCGCACCCGCTGGTGATCGGCATTGTCGCGCTGTGCGCGGCGGCAGGCGCCCTGCTGCGGCGCGGCCTCGAGCATCGGTCCGCCAATTCCTTACAGCAAATCTTTGCCGCTTCCCTGCTGGCGGGGATTGTGGGCGCGGCGGCGATTGGCCGCCACCTGCACTCCCCGCTGGCTCTGGTCGCGCTGGGGCCGCTGCTGGTCCTGGTGCCAGGGCCGGCCATTGTCAACGGCATTTTTGATTTGGACGCATTTCGGCTGCCGCTCGGCGGTGCTCGTCTCGGCTTCGGCCTCTTGACGGTCCTGGCGATCTGTGCGGGGGTGCTGATTGGCCTCAGCTTTGGCGGGACGACCGTTCCCACGTCCCTGCCGACCCGGATTACCCCGCTGTGGCTGGACGTTCTTTGCGCCGGCATCGCTGCTGCGTCTTACGGCATTTTCTTCGCCATGCCGCTGCGGATGCTGGTTTACCCGGTGGGAATTGGGATGCTGGCACACGCCGTACACTGGTGGGCGGTTTCCAGAATGGGCCTGAGCAATGCCACGGGCGTGGGCTTCGGCTGCCTTCTAGTTGGCCTTGTCCTGGTGCCGATCGCTCACCGGATTCGGCTGCCCTTTGCCGCTGTCGGGTTTGCGTCCGTCGTGTGCATGGTGCCGGGCAGCTATCTGTTTCGCGTCGGCGGTGGGTTGGTGCAGGTCCAGAAGGATGCAGGGGTGGTGCCGCTGCCGCTTCTCGGCGGGATTTTGGCGGACGGCACTACGGCACTTTCTACGATTGTCGCCATAGCGCTGGGCCTGTTGGTGCCGATCAAGTTCTACGATCATTTGAGCAAAAGATAGGCGCAAGGAACCCCTGATGCCAACCGAGACAATCGCTTTTCCTGAATTTAAGCAGTCCCTTATCAAGACTTCCGGAGCGGAGATCAACACGCTGACCGCCGGCAGCGGCCCGCCGCTCCTGCTCCTGCACGGCCACCCCGAAACCCATGTGACCTGGTGGAAAGTCGCGCCGCGGCTTGCCGAAAGCTTCACGGTTGTGCTGACCGATCTGCGCGGCTACGGCGACTCGAGCAAGCCGGACGGCGGCCCAAACCACGAGAATTATTCCAAGCAAGTCATGGGACAAGATCAAGTCGAAGTGATGCGCTCGCTTGGGTTCAGCCAGTTTCAGGCGGTCGGCCATGACCGGGGCGGGCGTGTGCTGCACCGTATGATGCTGGATAATCCCGACACAATTACACGGGGCGCTTTTTTAGATATTGCGCCGACCGATTCTATGTATGCCGGCACAAATGAAGAATTCGCCACAAAATACTTTTGGTGGTTTTTTCATATTCAGGACGCGCCGCTGCCGGAAAAGATGATCGGCTCGCAGACGGAGATGTATCTCCGCGCTCATCTGGACGCCCAAAGCAAAACGCCGGGGGCGGTTACGCCGGAAGCATTTGGGGAATACCTGCGCTGTTACAACGATCCAAACTGCGTTCACGCTGTTTGCGAAGATTACCGGGCGTCTGTGACAATAGACCGGCAGCACATGAAAGCGGACCGCGAAGCAGGCCGCAAGATGACGCAGCCGCTGCTGGCGCTTTGGGGCGGCAAAGGCACGGTCGGAGCGCTCTTTGATGTGCTGGCCCTGTGGCGTCAAGAAGCCGTGGCCGTGGAAGGCTACGCGCTGCCCTGCGGCCATCTGATCCCTGAAGAAGACCCGGATGGCCTTGTGGACGCGCTCCATGCATTTCTCAAAAGTTAAGCAGTCTTCAAGAGGAAATCCAATGGCAACCATTCGCGAAGAAACTTTCCGGCTGATGCGCGAGCTGAAGCTGACCACCGTATTCGGCAATCCCGGCTCAACGGAAGAAACTTTTTTAGAAAAGTTTCCCGACGACTTCACTTATGTGCTTGGACTTCAAGAAGCAAGCGTCGTGGCGATGGCTGACGGCTACGCGCAGGCGATGGGGCGTCCGGCGTTTGTCAACCTGCACACCGCGCCGGGCGTCGGCAACTCCATGGGCAGTTTGATCGGCGCGTGGCACAACCGGACGCCTTTGATTATTACGGCAGGCCAGCAAACGCGCGAAATGGTGCTGCTGGAACCCTGGCTGACCAACATTGACGCCACCGAGCTGCCGAAGCCGTATGTGAAGTGGAGCTATGAAACCGCGCGGGCCGAAGACGCGCCCGCCGCCCTCATGCGGGCCTACGCCGCCGCGATCCAGCCGCCAAGCGGCCCGGTCTTTTTGTCGATTCCGATGGACGACTGGGAAAAAACCGCCGAGCGCGAAACCCCGGCGCGTCAGGTCAGTGCGCGGGTCGCGCCCGACCCGGACCGGCTGGCCGACGCCGCCCAAATGCTGTCTGAGGCCAAGAACCCGGCGCTGGTCTTTGGGCCGGGGGTAGACCGAAGCGGAGGCTGGGACAGCGCCATCGCGCTTGCCGAAACCCTGCGTGCGCCGGTCTATGCCGCGCCTGCCGCCGAGCGTTCCGGCTTTCCCGAAAACCACCCGCAGTTTATGGGGCCGCTGCCGTTTGCCATCAAGCCGCTGGGCGAAAAGCTGGCCGAACATGACGTGGTGCTGGTTGTCGGTGCGCCCGTGTTCCGCTATTATCCGTATGTGCCGGGCGAGTACCTGCCGGACGGCGTGCGCCTCTTGCAAATCACCGATGACCCCGGCGAAGCGGCCCGCGCCCCGGTCGGCGACGCGATTTTAGGCGATCCCGGCCTGGCCCTTGCGTCGCTTGCCGGCATGGTCGGTGCGTCGGATCGCCCGATGCCGTCGCCGATGGAGCAGCAGCCCGCGCCGGAAGCCAAAACACCAATGACGCCCGATTACCTATTTTATGCACTGGCTCAGGCTAAACCCGACAACGCCGTTTTGGTCCAAGAGTCACCGTCCAACATGAAGCCGCTGCATAAGCACCTGCCGTCCATGCACCCGGCATCGTACTTTTCGATGGCCTCCGGCGGCCTCGGCTTCGGCCTGCCCGCGTCGGTCGGCATCGCGCTGGCGGAGCGGGAGTCCGGCCGCAACCGCCCGGTCATTGCTGTGATCGGCGACGGCTCGTTCTTGTACTCCATCCAGTCGCTTTGGACGGCTGTTCAGCACCATCTGCCGCTTTTAGTGGTCATTCCGCAGAACACCGAGTACGCTATCTTGAAAGCGTTCGCAGAATTTGGGCAAACGCCGGACGTACCGGGCCTGGACCTGCCGGGCCTCGATTTCGTGTCACTCGCCAAAGGCTTCGGCTGCGAGGCCGAGCGCGTGGAAGACCCGCAGCAAGTCACGCCCGCCGCCAAAGCCGCGCTCCAATCCGGCAAAGTCACCGTGCTGGTCGTGCCG
>CAXTRL010000315.1:0-4588 GCA_964246575.1 uncultured Armatimonadales bacterium | reverse complement strand
CTGCTGATAGAGCGTGATCTGCGTGAAATGAATGAAGCAGACGACGCTGAGTGCGAGAACAAGGCCCAGTCCGCCGGGGACGAGGAGGCGCGGCGAAAGCAGAACGCGCGGCAGTTTATGGCGGAACTTAGGCATGGCTATGGCGAGTCATCCCCGTAGATTGCCTCACGGCTCATGGCTTCAGGCGAAAGCACTCTGCCACGGGCGGGGCCGGCTTGGTATAGCAGTGCCTTCCATTCTGGTGAGCCTTGACGCAGTGGCGGGCCTTGCGAAAAAGATGCCGGGACGGTTTTCTCGGTTGGAACGGCTGCATCCGAAACTTGCAGCGTGAGATTGTTAGAAAGTTTCATAATCTTGATGCTTTCAGGACCGTGCGTTGAAACGCACGGCTATACGGCCAAGACGCCACGAAACACCGCTTCGCGGGGTTAAGAAAGTATCACTTGATTAAGCTGAGATGAAATCTGTGGTAATGTTGAAGCCGAGCGTGTAGATGCCGTTGTTCTCCGGGTAGTCGGACAGCATCAAGAGAGGATCATTTCCCAGCAGTTCCATAAACAAATGCAGGACCGTTCCGGATTCCGGTAGCGCGATCAAAGCATCAAACACACGCGAAGAGTATTCGCCGACAATGACGAGGCCGGCAAAGCTCTCAAAGCCGCGAACATTGGCTTTAAGATAAGCTGCGAACGCGATTGTTACATCGGTTCGTTTGCCCAGTGCCAAATGCGGCGTGATGGTCTCCTGATATTTCGTCTCGTTTGGGAAAACGACGAGATGACTGTTGTTAATCTGCCACTGATAATTTTGATCCTGCTGAACGAGCTGTGTCAGAACATCTTGGACTGTTCCATTGACAACATGAATGCTAATTTTCCGGCTGTTGACTGCTTGGATGAATGAAACAGAGACTTGGGACTCTGCCCGAAGCTTCATGATGACGTCCCGGATGTTTGCATCCACGACAATGAAGCTTTTTATTGGAACGGCGCTGGGATTGATGGACTCAGGGGCTTTCCGTTTCGGTGGGGATGTTCCTTTTTTGAGGCCTTGTGTTTCTGCGGCGGCGTCGCGCCCAAAGCCGCAGGTAACGGCTAGGGCGACTCCAATTGTCCATCGGACTGCCTGTTGAATTGCCTGCCGGCGCGGCATGGCAGTGGACAACGTGCAGGAAAGGGGGTCTGGTAGATTTGCTTCAGCCATAATAAGCGTCCTGCCGCCGTGCGGCTTGATGTCACTCCGTCACGTGGGTGGCGAGGAACTTGGTGTTCAAATCACCTTTGCGGAAGGCGGCGTTGGCGAGAATCTTTTTGTGGTACTCCAAATCGGTCTTGACGCCGGTGATTTCGACTTCATCTAAGGCCCGCTGCATTCGGTTGATGGCGGCGTCGCGGGTGTCGTCCCAGACGATGATTTTGGCGATCATGGAGTCGTAGTAGGGCGGGACTTCATAGCCGGCGTAGACGTGGGTGTCGATGCGGACGCCGAGGCCGCCGGGGAGGCGCAGGGCGGTGATTTTGCCGGCGGACGGGGCGAAGTCGCGGGCAGGGTCGCGGGCGGTGAGGCGCACTTCAATGGCGTGGCCGTTCCAGTGGACGTCGCGCTGGGAGAAGGGCAGTTTTTCGCCCGCTGCGATCTTGATCTGCCATTTCACCAAGTCCAAACCCGTGACCATTTCGGTGATGGGATGCTCGATTTGGAGGCGCGTGTTCATTTCCATGAAGTAAAACTTGCCGTCGGGCGCGGCGATGAACTCGACGGTGCCGGCATTGGTGTAGTCTGCGGCTTTCGCGGCTTTGACGGCGGCGTCGCAGATGCGCTTTCTGACACTCGGGTCTAAGTTGGGGGCGGGGGCTTCTTCGACCATTTTTTGGTAGCGCTGGGTTTGGAGCGAACAGTCGCGCTCACCGAGATGCAGGACGTTTCCGTGTTCGTCGGCGAGTATCTGGACTTCAATGTGCCGGAAATGCTCGATGAACTTTTCAATGTACACGTCGGCGTTGCCGAAGGAAGATTCGGCTTCAACCTGAGCGGTTTTGAGGATTTTGGGGAATTCTTCCTCGTTTTGGACCACGCGAATGCCGCGCCCGCCGCCGCCGCCCGCCGCTTTGATCATAACGGGGAAGCCGATTTGAGACGCCACTTTGGCGGCTTCTTGGGGGTCGCGCAGGGCGGTGTTGGTGCCGGGAACGATGGGGACGCCGGCTTTTTCCATGGTGGCGCGGGCTTCAATCTTGTCACCCATCAGCTCAATCGCACGGACGGGCGGGCCGATGTATTTGAGGCCGATGGCATCGCACATCTCGGCAAACGACGCAACTTCTGCCAAAAAACCGATGCCGGGATGGACGGCGTCACAGCCGGTGATGACGGCGGCGCTGAGAATGTTAGGGGCATTGAGGTAAGAGCCTTTGCGCTCCGGCGGCCCGATGCAGACGGCTTCGTCGGCGAGGCGAACATGGAGGGAGTCGACGTCGGCTTCGGAATACACGGCGACGGTCTGGATTTTCAGCTCACGGGCAGCGCGGATGACACGCACGGCAATGTCGCCGCGATTGGCGATGAGGATTTTTTTGAACATAATCAGAATAGCACAGGGAGATTGGAAACGGCGAAGCTGGACTTTCAGGCCACTGATTTTCGCCGCCAATACTGAATAACAGCAACAATTACGGTGATCAAGTAACCTAGTAGGAAAGTGTCACCAACAAGGAGAGCAATGAAACATACCACACCAAGAGCGGACGGCAATGGAGCGCTTGAGATTGTGGGCGTGGGCAAAAGCATTTCGGGACACGCCCAGCGGATGAATCCGAATCCAAACGGCGTAAAGATCAAGAAGGCACCAATCCAGAACGCAAAGAACCGACAAAACCCTATGGTCAGCCAAAGCGCCCAGCTACGATAGACGGGTAATTTCACAAACCCCTCAAACTATCTCACTCGCCGCCGCCGTCGGCGGGAACGGTGCCGGAAGTCGGCGGGAGCGTGATGCCGCCGGGGCCACGAGCAGGAGCCGAGCCATCAGGCGCAGAAGCGGGGGCTTGGGACGGCGCGGACTGCTGCCAGTAGGGGCCGGGCGTGGGCGTCACCGGGGCAGTATCAGAACCGTTGATGACGACCGGCGGGGCGTTTGGCGCGGCACGGCCGTGGCCGATGTCGGTAACGGTTCCTGTGGACGCATCAAGCTGGAACTGGCACCCTTCGGCTTTGACGATGTCGTCGGTCGCGCCGTACTGCTTCAGCGCGGCAAAGCTGCGCGGATTGCGGTCGTTGTGATCGCTTTTGTACATGGTCACGGCCTGGGTAATCTGCGACTGGTATTCGCTGCACACGGCCCCATACGCCTGCTGCTCGGCGGCAGGCTTGCCGTTATGCGAGCCGGCCTGGGGCTTCAGTATCTTGGCGTAGTACCAGGCGGATAGAATGGCGATGACAGCCAGCGACACGAGCAGGCCAACCAAAGTCCATTGCCCGCGCTGCTTTTTCCTGGCTTGCTGCCGGATCATAATGAAGCCTCTTTGCTCTTTGGAATGCCGCTTGTTAAGATGCCGCCAGGCGGAACAGCGCCCGCCCGTAATCGACCGGAGCGCCGTCTTCCACAAGAACGTCTGCGACGCGCCCGGACGCTTCGGCGGCAACGTCGTTCATCAGTTTCATGGATTCGATGCAGCCAATGGTCTGCCCGGCTTTGATTTCCGCGCCCAGCGCAAGCGGCGGCTCGGCGTGGTAAAATATCCCAACCATCGGCGCGGTCAAAACCTGCACTTCGGGCGCTTCCGCAAGTGTTTCTCCGGCGGCTTCCGTTTCTTTAGTGGCTTCTTTCAAAGTCACGCCGGGGGCCGGGGCAGCATGGAGCGGTCGGCGGGCGAAAACCCGGTAGCCGTTCCGCTCGACGGCGATCTCCGAGACGGGATATTCCCCCAGCAGGCCGACGATGTTTTCGACAAGTTCCAAGTTCATAAGCGAGATTTTCAGAAGCTAGATTTTCAGAAACTAGATTTTCAGCGTGAAGCAGATGTATTCGACCAGTTTCAAGGCTTGGGACAGCAGCACGACGGCGAACACGGCCACCATGACCCAGGCGAAAAGGCCGTAAGAGCCGTCATGCAGGAAGGCGATGCCCGCCGGGTCCGCCGAGAACGCGAAGCGCCGGGCGGCGGCATCAGTCAGGTTCAGGAAATGGTTGACGATGTGCTGAATCCAGGCGAAGTTCACCACGAGCAGGGCCGGGATGCCAATCAGCGTGAGAGTTGTCAGGGCTTTGTGCTTTTGGCGCTGATGCTCGGTATAAATCACGCAGCTTCGGCAGCGCTCGCGCTTGGCTTCAGGCGACAGCACTTTGCGCGTGCCGCTGCCCATAGTCAGGGCCTGATTGGCACGGCTCATTTGGTCTTTCCAGTCCGGCGCGATCATGGTTTGCAGGACAATGCGCTCTTCGCACAGGCAGCCTTCTTTGCGCCGCCAGCAGGGGCCGCGCTTTTCCAAGAAAATGGGGCATTTCTGGCGGATATGGTCCTTGCAGAACGGGCCTTCCCAGCAGCGTCCCAAGAAGACCTGGCGCTGGGTGCTGGCGGTCTGTTTTTGG
>CAXTRL010000314.1:3426-4592 GCA_964246575.1 uncultured Armatimonadales bacterium | reverse complement strand
GGCGGCGGGACAAGCGCCAGGCCCAGCCGTCCATCCAGATGTCAAACGCGGCGTAAAACAGCCACAAAATTGCGCCGAACAGCAGCAGGAGGCCGACCAAGTACGGGCGATGCAGCGCCTGCGTCGTGGACGCAAGCAAAGCCGACAAGCGGGAAGCGTTGACCAAGTCCCACGAGTTGAAGCGGCCCCGCATCAGGCCGAGATACACGCCCAGGGCGCACAGCGGGAAAATCAAAGGCCGCAGCATCGCGCCGGGCCAGCCCAGGCGCACGCGGGTCAGCCGGTCCAGCGGCCAGACCGCGAGAAAGAACGCCAGCAGGCCCGCGCCGCTGTAAACCAGGTAAAACGCAGTCACCAGAAAAAAGTCAATGCGCCCGTCACCGCCGTGATGCGCTTCAGCAAACAGCGGGCTTTGGGTCAGCGTCGTCAAGTAGTGACGCCACTCGGTCAATAAGTAACAGGAATTGGGCAGGAACAAAAGCCAGACCAGCGCCAGCGGTCCCCACAGCAGCCACTGCACTGCACCGCCTGCGGCCCGCTCCCGGCGGACGCCCCGCGCAATGACAAACGCTAACACAACGGGGACCACTGCTAGGAACAGGTTCCACAAGACATTCGGGATCGGACGCATCAGCATTTAATGCTGCCCCGCCGCCTGCACGATGCGCTCCAGCGCACTTAAATACGCATGGAACGCCGTCCGGCCCGCCTCGGTTGGCGCATACGTCGTGTGCGGCTTTTTGCGAAGGAATTCTTTGGCGCTCTGCACATATCCCGCTTCTTCCAGCTTGCTTAGGTGAATGGACAAGTTGCCGTCGGTGACCGACAGCGTTTCTTTCAGAAAGCGGAAGTCGGCGTCGCCCCGCGCCATCAGCGCCGACATGATGCCGAGCCGCACTTTCTGGTGAATGACCTCGTCAAGCGACTCCAGCGACTCAACCAGGGCTGCGTAACCTGTCTGGACTACCGCCATATTTGTGTCCTCATGGCGTTACCACCCGTGCTTTCGGCCCATCAGTACGCCGTAGACGATATGAAAGCCGCCAAACGTCAGCCCCATCATAAATAATTGAGATTGCACGGGAAGCAGCAGCGTGACGGCTCCGGCCAGCACAAACGCTGCGCCTAAATAAGAAACGGGCCGGACCGAAAACAAGCCGACCGCG
>CAXTRL010000314.1:0-3416 GCA_964246575.1 uncultured Armatimonadales bacterium | reverse complement strand
GCGCAGATCGCCAGGCCATACGTCAGCATCCAAATGCCCCATACCAGAGCCGCCAGGCCATGCAGCGCGAAAAATGCGGTCAGCGCCAGCGACCCGACAAACGCCGGCAGGGCCGCGACAATGATGTGCGCTCCGAGCGGCGACGCCACCCGCTTGCCGATGGATTTTGCCCGCCGCTTGTTGCAGGCAAACTCAGTGCCGACGGCAACCGCCAGCGTCACCAGCCAAAGCAGTCCCAGTTCCGGGTACGCCGCCGCCGCTGGCTGATGCGCGTCCGCCCGGCCATGCAGCACCCGGCTGGTCAGAACAACGCTGACAATCGCTGTGAGGCCAATCAAAACACCGGACAGGCCTGACAGCGTAGAATACTTGGTGGAGCGTTCCATCGTCTGCCGGATCACCCGCAGGTTTTCACGGGCTTCTTCCAGCGGTGCGATCAAGGTGGGCATAAAGGGGTTCCTCGGTGGCGATACTTTACAAAACAAAGTGCTTTGAGTGCAGTATAACACGAGGCGGCGGGGATGTCAAGCAAAAACCCGGCATCAATGATGCCGGGTTTTTCCACAGGGGCGCTGTTTTATAGTCCGTCGTAGCGCGAATAGCCGCGGCCTTCGTCGCTCCAATAGTCTTTTGGCTCGTCCACGGTGTAGGTGATCTTGGTGATCGCTTTGATGTTTTTGAGGCCCAGCTTCATTGGCGCGATGAGACGCAGCGGTGCGCCATGCTCCACCGTCAGCGGGATAAGCTGCTGATGGGCGTCGTTCTGGTGCGTCGCCAAAAGCGTCTGCGGATGCCGGGCCGTTGGCAAATCTACCGACACATAGTACGGGTCAGAATTGCCGTCGGAGTCTAAATTGACCGACGAATCCAGACGCGCCCATTTCGCGCTAGGCATCGGCGGATAAGTCCGCAAAAAGTCCGCAAACCGCAGGCCGCCCCACCCCGCAATCATGCTCCAGCCTTCCACGCAGACGAGGCGCGTGACTTGATCGTGCCGCCCGCCGTAGTGCGTGACGAGGTTCTGGATGTCCTGGGCCGTCAGAGTCTCGGCTTTGCCCGATGCCAGCCCTTCCACCGTGAGGTGCCAGTCGGGAATATAGCTAGGGTCGGGAGTCTGGCCGTCGTAATTGTTTTGCAGTTCCCGCGCCGCCTGCGACAGCGAATAAGTCGGCACGGCGCGGTCGGACGAGGAAAGCGCTTCGGCGACATCGTCGTCAAACGACAGCGTTTTGTCTAAAAGCTTTGCTTTGCGCCCTGCTGCCGCGACTGGTTTCAGATTTAGGCGGGCGCGAGTGTCATCTGGCAGCAGCCAGGCAAACCCAAACGCCGCCGCCGCCATTCCCGCCCCGTAAAGCAGGAAGTCACGCCGGGACTGGTTTTTAAGGGCGCTCACGGGAACGCGCACCGGTTCCAGCTCACGCGGCGCGATTTTGTCCGCCATCAGCGGCCCGTGCAGGGAAACGGTGGGAATGGGTGCCGCAGAAAGGTCAGGAAAAGCATTCAAGCTGCCGCTGTTTGCCGGCGCGTCATCTTTGAGATCCGGAAACTGCGATTCTTCTGATTTTTGTGCGTCTGCCATAGTTCTCTTTAACCATCGAGAATGGCCGAAAGTTCCGTTGTGTGTTTTCAGTGTGCGCCTTGCCGGGGACAATCGGGTATGCCAATCGCCACGATTAACCCGGCAACCGGGGAAACCATCAAAACATTCACGCCGCTGACAAGCGCCGAAATTGAAGCCAGGCTTGCCCAAGCCGCGTCTGCGTTTACACGGCAGAAGCAGACGACGTTTGCCGAGCGGGCGGCGTGCTTGTCCCGCGCCGGCGAAATACTTCAGGCCGAAAAGCAGCCTATCGCTGAGACCATGACCCTGGAAGTCGGCAAAACGCTCAAAGCGTCGGTCGCCGAAGTGGAGAAATGCGCTGACACCTGCCGCTACTACGCCGAGAATGCCGAACGCTTCTTGGCAGACCAGCCGTACCCGATGGACGGCGCGAGGGCGTTTGTTCGCTACCGCCCGCTTGGGGTCGTGCTTGCCATTATGCCGTGGAACTTCCCGCTTTGGCAGGTGGTTCGCTTCGCCGCGCCTGCGCTGATGGCGGGCAATACCGGGCTGCTGAAGCACGCCGAGAATGTCCCGCAGTGTGCGCTTCTGCTAGAAGACGTGTTCCGGCGGGCCGGTTTCACTGAGGGCGTTTTTCAGGCGCTGCTGATTGAGACGCCGCAGATTCAGGCCGTTCTGGAGGACCCGCGCGTTGCCGCCGCGACGCTGACCGGCAGCGAGCGGGCGGGCATGGCGGTTGGGACGCAGGCGGGGGGCAAGCTCAAGAAGACCGTGCTGGAACTGGGCGGCAGCGACCCGTTTGTGGTCATGCCGAGCGCCGATTTAGACGCCGCCGTCAAAACCGCCGTGCAGGCCCGCACCCTCAACAACGGCCAGTCGTGCATCGCCGCCAAGCGGTTCATCCTGCATGATGCCGTTGCGGAGGAGTTTACCCAAAAGTTTGTCGCACAAATGAAAGCGCTTCATGTCGGCGATCCGAGGGACCCGCAGACCGACATCGGCCCGCTGGCGACGCCGAAGATTTTAGACGGGCTGGCGGCCCAAGTGGAACAAAGCGTCGCCGCCGGGGCAAGGCTGCTGACCGGCGGCAAGCGCCTTGATAGGCTCGGCAACTTCTATGCCCCAACCGTGCTGGCGGATATTCCCCGCAACGCGCCGGCGTACTCGGAGGAATTGTTCGGCCCCGTCGCCCTGCTGTTTCGTGTCGGCAGCCTGGACGATGCCATCCGGCAGGCAAACGATACGCCGTATGGGTTAGGCAGCAGCGTCTGGACTTCGAACCCAGCCGAACAAGAGCGCTTCATTGATGAGATTGACGCCGGCATGACGTTTGTGAACAGCATGGTCGCGTCCGATCCACGCCTGCCGTTTGGCGGCATCAAGCGCTCCGGCTATGGGCGTGAGTTGTCCGAGCATGGCCTCCGCGAGTTCGTGAACCTGAAAACAATCAGCATCGCATCTCCCAGCAAGGCTGAACGGAAAGCCGCCGAGACAGAGTAACAAAAAGCAGCGAATGGCAGGCGGCTACGACTCCGTCCTCAGCGGCTTAACCATGTCCAGCCAGGCCGGCTGCCGGACAAACCCAAGCTGGACATTGATCCCCAGCATTCCGGCGTTGTTGGACTCGTTCCAGGTTTTAATCAACGGACGGCCCTGCGCTTTAGCCCACGCAATGGCCCGCAGCTTCAGCGCCAGCGCGATGCCTCGGCGGCGATGTGTGCGCTTCACAGCAGTCAGGCCCGTGTTCAAGTTGTCGCTGGCCTGGCTGCCGAACAGCATCGTGACGCCGACATACTCGCTGCCGTCCAGAGCAAACAAGTAAGCGTCCGGCAGAAGGTTGGGATTGTCCAAAAAC
>CAXTRL010000313.1:0-4593 GCA_964246575.1 uncultured Armatimonadales bacterium | reverse complement strand
CCAGCGCCGCCAGACCATCCACCCGCGCCATTTCGCCGCCGTCACCCATGATCTCGCAAATCACCCCGACCGGCTGCAAGCCGGCCAGCACCATCAAATCGGTTGCCGCTTCCGTGTGGCCGGCGCGTTTCAAGACGCCGCCTTTGCGGGCCATCAGCGGGTTGACATGACCGGGCCGGTTGAAGTCACTCGGAACGGCGGACGGGTCGGCGAGCTTTCGGATCGTCAGCGCCCGGTCTGCCGCGCTGCTTCCCGTGGTCGTGCCGTCTTTGGCATCTACCGTGATTGTGAACGCCGTCCGCATCGACTCGCTGTTTTCGCGCACCATCAGCTCTAAATGGAGCGCCAGCAGCCGCTCTTCCGGCATGGGAACCGTGATAATGCCGCTGGCATGGCGCGTCATCAGCGTGATCGCTTCGGCGGTGATATGCTCGGCGGCCATCACGAAATCACCTTCATTTTCGCGGTCTTCGTCATCCACAAGAATGATTATCTTGCCCGCCCGCAAATCGGCAAGCGCTTCTTCAATAGTATGGAACGGATAATCCGGCATCTGTGCCTCTTTTCTGCAAGAACTTATGCGGGATGAAAAAAGCGCAGAACTCCGATTCCACGCTTTCCTGTGCTGCTCTTAATCTCGATAAGCGGTCATGGGGCCGGACCAGGCGGGTTCGGGACGCTCTTCGCGCTCTAAATCGGCAATGCGCAGCGGGGTGGTTTCGGAGCGGCCAAAGTCGCCGCCGACGAGCTTCTCGACGTATTTGCCGATAATGTCGGTTTCTAAGTTCACTTGGTCGCCGGCGCGGCGGGTGTGGAGATTAGTGTTGTCCCAGGTGTGGGGAATGATCGCAACGGAGAAGGTCTTGTCGTCGGCGTCTACGACTGTGAGCGAGATGCCGTCGATCGCAACGCTGCCTTTGCGAACAATGTAGCGCAGGATCTGCGTGGACGCCGTGATATAAATATAATACGAGTTGTCTACTTCGCGGATGGAAGCGATTGTGCCGACGCCGTCCACATGCCCCTGCACAATATGACCGTCAAAGCGACCATTCGCGGACAAACTCGGCTCCATGTTCACTTCGTCGCCGATGGCAAGCGACCCCAGCGCCGTTTTTTGCAGCGTCTCGTACACCGTGTCAAACGCAACTTGGCCCGGATGCTGCTCAACTACCGTCAAGCACGCGCCGTTAACGGTAATGCTGTCGCCAAGCTTGACGCCGTCCAGCACCCCTTCCGCACTGATCGTAAACCGGGCTGACTGTGCGCCGCGCTCGATGGCCTGGACGCGGCCGACTTCCTGAATGATTCCCGTAAACATAAGTGCGTGTTCACCTTCCAAAATACAGCCAAGCTGTTTTTATTCTACCCAAAGCGGGCATCGATGACGATGTCCGGGCCGCAACGCCTCACCTGCCGAAACTGAACGTCCAAAGCGTCCGCCATGCGGCTGATGCCGAGCGCCCCGACCGGGCCGGGCGCATCTCCCCCGCCGACAATCTTCGGCGCGACGAACGCCAGCCAGCGGTCCGCTAAATTTGCTGACAGCAGCGACGCCGCAAGCTGTCCTCCGCCTTCTACAAGAACACTGATTATGTCGCCGCGGGTTCCCAGCCGGCGCATTAGGTCGGCCAGGTCAACGCGCCCCTGGCTTGGCTCGCACAGCAAAACATGGCAGCCCAACGCTTCCAGCGCTTTCCGGCGCACCGGGTCCGCGTCCTGCACCGCCGCCACAATTGTTTTCCCATCCAGCGCCGACTGCTTGACAACCTGCGCGTCCAGCGGCGTCCGAAGCCGGCTGTCTACCACAATGCGCCACGGATCGCGGCCTGCTTTGTGTGTCAGCCGCGTCGTCAGCGACGGGTCATCGGCCAGCACCGTCCCTACCCCTGTCAGGATCGCATCGCACCGGTCCCGAAGCTGCCGGTGCACGGCACGGCGCGAAATCGCCGACGTAATCCACTGGGAGTCGCCGCCCGCCGCCGCGATTTTGCCGTCCAGCGTCGTGGCCGTCTTCAGCACGGTCCAGGGCAGCCCGGTGACCCGGTGCTTGATGTACGCCGCATTCAGCGCCCGCGCCTCGGCTTCCCCTAGCCCCACGGAAACATCCACCCCACCAGCACGCAGCCTTGCAAAGCCGCTGCCTGCCACGCGAACATCCGGGTCGGCCATCGCGCAGATGACCCGCTTCACGCCCGCCGCCAGCAGCGCGTCGGCACATGGCGGGGTGCGCCCGTGATGCGAACACGGCTCCAGCGTCACATAGGCCGCCGCGCCCAATGCCAGACCACCCGCCTGCCGCAGCGCAAGCACTTCCGCGTGCGGCTCTCCGGCTTTTGGGTGCCAGCCTTCGCCGACGATCTGCCCGAAGTCATTGACCAGAACGCAGCCGACCATCGGGTTCGGGGAAGCGTGCCGCCCCAAAGCCGCCAGCCGCAAAGCGCGGCGCATGAATGCTAAGCCACTGTGCATCTATGGTATGATTTCAAAAGAGTTGTTATCTTCTGTTCGATACACAAGAAAATCCCCATCAGTCGTAAAAACCCGGCGAATACCCAGCGCGTTTGCGGCCACAACCAAAGAAGCATCCGCTAAATCCATTGGCCTATCTTTGTACCGTGTCATCAAAAGACGCATCTCCAGCCTTTGGTCCGGCGCGATTTCATAAAATGTCAAGAAGTCACTTTTGACCCATTCCCAAAGCTGATCCTGCCCACGATAGCCGACGGTTTGACCGAGCAGATACATTGCCTCCATGAAGCACGGCCAGGTGGTCTGCATGGGCGGTGATAATCGGGGCAAAAAGGCGCGGCATTGTCCATGCCGGATGTCGTTCTTGTCTAAAAGCGCTACCAGCGGCCCGGCATCAGTCAGGGTCATCTTGTGCCTCCTAGCCCTGAGCGTGTTTCTCATGCAGCATCTCGGCGAATGCTTTTCCAGTCCGCGTAGACAAATCCGAAGGCTGCCCGCCAAAGTAATCCGCGCTGTCAACGCTGCCGATTCCGTCAGTGAGGACATCCGCCAAAGTTTTCCCGGCAAATCTATCTTCTATTGGCTCCGGCAGATTGTCCAGACCGGCGACCCACTTCAGGAATTCGGTAGGGGCCAGACCAAGAGCCTCCGCTTGATCACGCAGACGAGTTTCCTGAGCCGCATCAAGTTCCAGCAGAATAGTCATTAAAATTGCCTCTGTTCTTATTGTGGCACACTCGAAGCTTGCACAGTGACATTATTCGTCGGACGGGGCGGCGTTTTGTAGAATGACAAAGCCAGCACCGGTGCTTCATTTGCATGATTCATCCTGCGCCAATTCACGAATGCAGCACATTCAACAATGGCGTCATATTGTTCAGGACAGCGCTGGACAAAACTATCTACTTCTTCCAGTTGCAGCATCACAACGCTGCCGGGAGGAGGATGAACCGTGGTCATTCCTGCTTCGGGGTCATCTAAATATGTCATGCAGTCTATCCAAGCGTTCATGTTGCGCCCATAAACCTCAGGGAAGCCGAATGCTTTTGCAAAGACAGTGTGGAATGTCTCCCAATCCGTAATTTGATTAGTATCTAGCTTGACCAGCACCACATCCATTATTCCATCGTCAGCCGCAAAACACAAGTGCTGTGTTGCTGTGCATAAGTTATGCTAAAAGCAAGTTTCATAACCCGCCCCGCGAATGAAGAACTTGACCAGTAATCCATTCTGACTGGGCTGAAGCCAAGAAGAGGATCAGGCGCATTGCGTCTTCAGGCGTACCAACACGGTTGTAAAGAGTGTTAGCCTGAATGCTTGTAATAAGTTCGCGCGTCATCCAGCCGGTGTCGGTTCCGCCTGGATCAACAGCGTTGACTGTGATGCCCTTTGGCTTTAGCGAAACGCTGAGTGCCTTTGTCAGAACCTCTACCGCGCCTTTTGTCATCGCATAAGGTAAGTTAGTTTCCATAGGGTCAATGCTTTGGCCGGAAGTTAAATTGATGATACGTCCGCCGGAGCGTCCGTCATGCCGTTTCGCAAACTCGGCACAAAGCAGCGTCGTTCCGCGCATATTGACCCAGTAATGAGCATCTAAAAGAGCCGGTGTGACCGAGTAAATGTCGCACTCACAATCGTAGGCGGCGTTGTTCACCAAAATATCAATTGGGCCAATCGCTTGCTCGGCAAGATCAAAAATTGCTTTCGGCGCGGCGATATCAGCGAGGTCAGCCTCAAATCCATGCGCCTTAACGCCTGCGGTTTTGATCTCGTCTAAGATCAAAGTTGCTTCGTCTTGGCTGGTGTCTGCACCGTCGAACGGCCGGTAGTAGGTCGTGAACACATTCGCACCCATCAAAGCCAGGCCCCGTGCGATGGCAACGCCGATGCCGATGGAGCGGCTGACACCTGTGACGAGCGCGGACTTGCCTGACAATTGATACTCGTTCAGCATGAGAAGTTACTGCGCTGCTTGCCCTTCCAAGAACTCGGCAAGCTGGGTCAGGGACGGGCTGGCGGCGTGGCGGACGTAGTAGCCGGACGTGCCGACGGCGGCAGTGGCGGCTTCGTCGTCGGGAAGACCAAGCTGCTTGGCGAGGGAAAAGCCGGCGTTGAAGTGGT
>CAXTRL010000312.1:0-4646 GCA_964246575.1 uncultured Armatimonadales bacterium | reverse complement strand
CTGGTAAGCCGTTAATGAATGGGTTGGTGTGGAGCAGCCAAATCACGTCCATTACCGACGAGGAATACACGGGTAAGACCTACGACCT
The DNA here is from genome assembly GCA_964246575.1 of uncultured Armatimonadales bacterium. Lineage (GTDB taxonomy): Bacteria > Armatimonadota > Armatimonadia > Armatimonadales > Capsulimonadaceae > JANXMY01. The sequence goes on along the minus strand of CAXTRL010000312.1, from coordinate 4,558 downwards.
GACAGTGGCGGGTCTCCGCAATTATGTCGCCGGAGGGATTGTCGTTCACAATTCCATTTATGCGTTCCGGGGTGCGAATGTCCAGATTATTCTAAACTTTGAGCGCGACTTCCCCGACGCCACGATTATTAAATTAGAACAGAACTACCGCTCGACACGAACCATTCTTGACGCCGCCTACCATGTCGTCCGCAACAACCGGGGGCGGGCGGACAAGCGGCTGTGGACGGAAAACATTGAAGGCGAAAGCATTGCGCTGGTGGAAGCGCCCAATGAAGTCGAAGAAGCCGTCGCCGTGGTCAATGTCGTCCGCGAAGGGACGATCTCCGGCGACCGAAATTACAAAGACTTTGCCGTGCTGTACCGAGCCAACTCGCAGTCGCGGGCATTGGAAGAACAGTTCATCAATTACCGTATCCCGTACAAGATTGTCGGCGGCGTTCGGTTCTACGAGCGGCGGGAAATCAAAGACCTCATCGCCTACCTGCGGGTGCTGATGAACCCCTATGACGGGCTGTCCATGCGCCGGATCATCAATGTCCCCGTGCGGGCCATCGGCACCACCACTGTGGAAAAGATCAACGTGTTCGCCGGGCGCAAAGAAATCGCCTTTTGGGACGCCTGCCGCCGGGCGCATGAGATAGACCTGCCCGCGCGGGCCAAGAACTCCATCCATGCGTTTGTCAAGATTGTGGAGTACCTGAGCGCCAAGCGCGACACGCAAAGCGTTTCGGCGCTGGTGCAGAACATCTTGGATACCACGGGTTACTTGGAAGACCTCAAGAAGGACCGGACCCCCGAAGCCGAGTCGCGGGTGGAAAATGTCGGCGAGCTGATTTCAGTCGCCAAAGAATTCGAGCAGCAGCAATCGGGCGAAGATGGCAACCCGTCGCTGTCGGCATTCCTCGAAAACGTCTCGCTTGTCTCGGACATTGACTCGCTCGAAGACACGGCGAACTCCGTCACCATGATGACCCTGCACGCGGCCAAGGGCCTAGAGTTCCCCGTCGTCTTCCTGACGGGTTTAGAGGAAGGCATCTTCCCACACTTCCGGGCGATGGGCAGCCAGACCGAGCTGGAAGAAGAACGGCGCTTGTGCTATGTCGGGATCACCCGCGCCAAAGAAGAATTGTTTATGTCCTACGCCGGCTCGCGCATGATCTTCGGCAACACCCAGCGCAACCCCGTCTCCCGCTTCGTGTCCGAAATCCCAATGGGCCTCTTTCTCGCCAAATCCTCGCGTCGGGGCGCGATTGAAGACTACACGCCCACGATTACCGAAAACAGCCGCCGTCCGGAGTCGCAGACCGCGCCCAAATGGGACGACCTCGCCCGCGACTCCGCCCGCAGAGCCGCGCCTGCTCCTTCCAACTCTAAAGCCTTGCCGTTCGCACTCGGAGAGAAAGTCCGTCACGCGGCGTTTGGCGACGGCTTCGTCGTCGGCTTCGACAGTCCTACTATCGTCAAAGTCCAGTTCATGGGAACCGTCGGCATGAAGAAATTGGACTTAGGCTTCGCTAAGCTGGAAAAAGCGTAACTCGCCACAGGAGAAACCAATGATTGAACTGCTGCCCGAAATCGAACACAAGCTGCGCGAAAAAGCCGCCCGCAGCGGCCAGGATGTCAATGATCTACTGAGGCAAATTTTGGACGAGCCTGCCGCTCAAAACGGCGATTACATACTCGCACGGGGCATTGAACGCCCCCGCGAGTCCGACCCCGATTACTTGATGTCGCTGCCGAAAGCCGAGCGAGACCGGCTCATGGAAGCACAAGCGGCTCTTGCCGCCCCACTTTATGAAGCCGATCTCGCCTTGCCTGTCGCAGAGCGGGAATTAACGGCATTCACCGCGCTGGACGATGACCCGATTTTGGAGAACTACCATGCCGGTTAATCCGAAGCGCGGCGAAGTCTGGTGGGTGAACCTTGATCCGACACGCGGAGCCGAGATGCAGAAGACGCGCCCTGCCGTTGTTCTCAGCTCGAACCATTTGGGGCGTCTGCCGCTGCGTCTTGTCGTGCCGCTGACGGGCTGGAACGCGGGCTATGTCGGTCTGGCCTGGATGTCCTATGTCGAAGCGACGCAAGCCAGCGGCCTCACAAAACCCTCTGCCGCTGATGTGTTTCAAACGCGCGGCGTTTCTTTGGAGCGTTTCGGCAGTTTGTTGGGCATCCTCTCAGAAGAAACGCTCACACAGATCGCTAAAGCTTTGGCGCTGATGGTGGAGCACCAGCCATGAACATTATTCTGACTTCTGTTGATGATGCACTTGCCGATGCGTGGGAGCGGTTCTGCGGGGACTTGCCCTTTGTTTCCATACATCGCGGCTCGATTTTTGACCTGTCCTGCGACGCCGTTGTCAGCCCAGCGAACTCTTACGGGTTCATGGATGGCGGGATTGATGCGCTTTACACCCTGGAGTTCGGCTGGCAGGTGCAGGAGCATTTGCAGGCGCTGATTCACGAGAAGCATTACGGCGAGTTATTAGTCGGCGCGGCGGAAATTGTCGAGACAGGTGATCCTCGCTTGCCATTTCTGATTGCCGCACCGACAATGCGCGTACCGACGATTTTACGAGACAGTGTCAACCCTTATCTCGCCGCACGAGCCGCTTTACTTCTCGTCAAGCACCAAGAGTTCACTGAAGGAACTTACGCAGGTGAAAAGGTTTCTGATTTTGTTGGTAGCATTGCGTTTCCCGGTCTTGGAACCGGAGTAGGGCGTGTCGGTCCTAACACCTGCGCCCGACAGGTTCGCGCGGCGATTGACGCAGTGTTGCTGGGACAAGAGCCGTTTCCGATGTCCTGGGTAGACGCCCAGCATCGGCATCAAGGCTTGTACACAGACAATGTACGCGATTTGCAGAGGGAATAATTGATGGTCGCCGAAGTGGAAACAATGTTGCAGGAGATGACGCGGCGCTTAGTGGCTGGGTTCCAGCCGTGCCAGATTTACTTGTTCGGCTCCCATGCTTGGGGCAAGCCCAACGAAGACAGCGATGTAGACTTGCTTGTCATCGTGCCGGACAGCAGTGAGTCGCGTCTGGAACGCGGACTGCGGGCGCGGCTGTGCCTAAGCGACATCAGAATATCGAAAGACATACTGGTTGAAACTCAGGCGGAAGTAAACTGGGCCAGCCAGGCTTATGCCTCGCTGGAAAGCGAGATACTGGAATGCGGGGTAAAACTTTATGGATAACGGATGTCCCGCCGTGAACGGCAGGTCTAGCGGCCTGCGGCCAACCGGTCTGCGACCGGAAAGGCTATCAGCTTGTAGTCTCTTTTTCTCTCGCACACCGTGCGGTTGGCGTCTGCGCCTTTAGACCTGCCGTTCACGGCGGGGCTTCTATATTTTATGTGACTTCTATGTGTATTATGAGGAGCTATTTATGACAGACTATCGCGTATTGGGACGGACCGGGGTGCGGGTTAGCCCGCTGTGCCTGGGGTGCATGAACTTTGGGGATGATGCCGATGAAGCGGCGTCGTTTGCGATTATTGACCAGGCAATGGACGCCGGGATCAATTTTTTAGACACTGCCGATGTCTACTCGCGGGGCGGGTCGGAAACGGTGGTCGGCAAGGCTTTGGCGCGGGACGGCAAGCGGGACCGCGTATTTCTGGCAACCAAAGGCTTCAACAAGATGGACGATACGGACCCTAATGCCTGGGGCAGCCATCGGTTTCATTTAGTGAAAGCTTGCGAGGACAGCCTGAAGCGGCTGGGGACGGATCACATTGACTTGTACCAGATCCACCGCCCCCAAGCCGTGATTCCCATTGATGAGACGCTGCGGGCGCTGGACGATTTGGTTCACTCCGGCAAAGTGCGCTACTTGGGAACCAGCACGTTTGCCGCCTGGCAGGTGATGGAGTCACTGTGGGTGTCCAAAGAGTTGGGCCTCAACCGCTTTATTTGCGAGCAGCCGCCGTACAATCTGCTGGACCGGCGGATTGAGCGCGAACTGCTGCCGCTGTGCCGCACTTACGGGATCGGGGTCATTCCGTGGGCGCCGATTGCGGGCGGGCTGCTGTCGGGCAAGTACCGGCTAAACCAGCCGCGTCCTGCTGGGGCGCGTTACGAAAAAGGCGCGTTTAATAACCGGGACAACGACACGGCGCTGGCATCTGTCGAAAAATATGTGGAGTTCTGCGGGACACGCCAAGTCGCCCCGGCCCAGATGGCCTTAGCCTGGTGTCTGGCCCAGCCCGGCGTGACCAGCCCAATTATCGGGCCGCGCACCACGGAGCAGATGATGGATTACCTAGCGGCGCAGGAGATCACGGTTACGGAAGAGGATACAAAGCAGCTTGACGCGATCTTCCCGCCGGGCACCCATGTCAGCGATTACTACCGCGCCGACTTTGGGCCAAATGCGCGATGGATGTAGGGGATAGGAGCTTTCCAAAACGCTCGCGCGTACTGCACCGGCACGGGCGCTTTGTCTTTGCGGTGCAGCTCGGCGGCGGCCTTGATGGGCCAGTTTGGGTCGCGCAGAGACTCGCGGGCGATCAAAACAATGTCGGCGCGGCCGTTGCGGACAATCTCGTCGGCCT
>CAXTRL010000311.1:0-4668 GCA_964246575.1 uncultured Armatimonadales bacterium | reverse complement strand
TTAAAATCGTGCCTTCGTCGGGCTGATGCACGCCGCCGAGAATCTTCATCAGCGTGGACTTGCCCGCGCCGTTCTCGCCGATCAGCGCCAGCACCTCGCCGGGATACGCGGCAAGGCTGACGTTTTGGAGAGCTTGCACGCCGACAAAGCGCTTGGAAATCCCCTGCATTTCCAGGGCTGGCTCTGGCATTACGCGCCTCCCATTAGCTTCGCTTGGTCCGCTAGGTAAGAAGTAATGTTTTCTTTGTTGACAACCTGCGTCGGAACAATAATCAATTTGTTGGCAGGAATGCCGCTTTTATCGCCTTTGGCGATCTTATCCAGCAGCATGACGGACTCATACCCAAACTGATACGGCTGCTGGACAATTGCGCCGGCGATTGTGCCGTCCTTGACGCCGGTCATGGTGTCATCTTCCTGGTCAAACGCAACAATTTGAATTTTGCCTTGTTTGCCTGCGCTTTTCACCGCGCTGTAAATCGCGGGGCCATTGTAGCTCCAAATGCCGACCATGCCGGCGAGGTCTGGGTTGCTGGTGATGGCGTCGGCGGCATTTTGCTTAGCCCGGGCGCGGTCGCTGTCATCGGTCCGGGTTGCAAGAACTTGAATGTTGGAGCCTTTGATAGCATCCTCGACGCCGGTGATCCGGTCATGTGCATTTTGGGCGTCGGCAGACCCAACAAAAAACATGATCTTGCCGCCCTGCGGGAGCGTTTTCTTGAGAAGCTCGCCTGCCATAATGCCTGCGGCGTGATTGTCCGTGCCGATATAGCAAAGCCGGTTGCTGGTGGGGGCGTCGCTGTCCGATGTGATCAAACTGGTTTTCGAGGCGACGGTATTTAAAAACTCCGTTTCGTTCGCCGGGTCTTTCGGGCTGATTGCAATGCCCTTGACGCCTTTTGCCAGTAAATCATTGACATCCTGGATCTGCGTAGCGGAGGTTCCGTCGGCAGGTTCAATAAACTGAACATTGTCGCCGAGCTTTGCGGCAGCGGCGTTCACCCCTTTGTTGCAGATCTTCCAGTAATCGGAAGGATTGTTGGTCACGAACGCCAGCGACGTTTGGCCGCTTCCACCGCCGGCGGCAGCGCCGGACGGCGTCGTGCTGCTGCCGCTGGACGCGCCGTTGTGGCAGCCGGACAGCAAAAGCAGGGTGCAGGCGCCAATCGCGGCGGCAAACGGGCGGGCGAGACGGACAGAAGCGGCGGTGGTCATGGGGTGTGGTTCCTTTGGCTCATTGCGAAATTCGGCGTGAAACTTCGGCATGAGTTTACGCGTGAAATGAGGATAAGTCCAATTGTACCATCTTGAACCAAGAAATGCGATGGTTACCGGGCAAATTGCAAGATAATGTCAACGCAGGACACAAAGGGCTATGCACGGGTGGAAGAAAGGGCAATAGGGGCGAACACGGATAATAAGAGTGAACACGGGGGTTCACCCCTACGGGGCATGGACCAGGTGTAGGGGCAGACCTCCGTGTCTGCCCTTTGCGTTATGCCTACCCACCGGCTTTGTCTGCCGGCTGGGGTGGGGCGACTTTGACGGCCTCGCCTTCAGCCAGACTGTCACTAGGGCTGACGACGACTTTCTGGCCGACGTTCAGGCCCTGCGTCACTTCCAGCACTTTGCCGAAGTCACGCCCGACGGTAATGTTCTGGAAGTGCAGGTTGTTGTTCTTGTCCACCAGAAGCACCTGCGTGTTGTCCGCGTTTGTGACCAGCGCGGGGCCGGGGATCAGCACGGCGCTTGCGGGATGGGGAACCCGAATTGTGGCCTGCGCGAACATGCCGGGCCGCAGCGAGCCGCTTTGGTTGGAAAGCTGCACTTCGGCAACCAGTGTTCGCGACGCCGCATCCAATGCCCCTGCCGTGCGGGTGATGATGCCCCGGTAAATTTGGCCCGGCGTTTCCGAAACCGTCACCTGCACGGGCTGGCCGACTGAAACAATGCCGAGGTACGTTTGCGGAACGCTGACATAAAAGCGCAGCTTATCTACCTGCGCTTCGCTGAACAAGCTCGATGAGCTGGCGCTGCTGGTCGCTCCGGGCGCAGACGAGTTGCTGCCGCTGCCGCCGGCGGCGTTGCCCTGGCTGGTCGTGCCCGCCGCGCCGCTGCCGACACTGGAGCTGTCGCCGGCGCTGGGGCCGCCCGCACTCGTAATCAGCGCTCCGGTATCGACGTTCCGGGCGGTGATGATGCCGTCAAACGGCGCAGTCACGCGGTTGAACCCCTGTAAAGCAACATTGCGGGCGGCATTTGCTTGTGCCGCCCGCGTGTTCGCTTGGGCCGCCGTGATTGCCGCGCGGTAGGATTGGACGTTCGCTGCCGCCGCTGTGACCTGTGCCCGCGCCGCACGGACACTGTCGGCATTGGCTTTAACATTGGCGGCGCTGGACAGCACGGCATCGCGGAACGCCGTCACGTTCGCAAGTCCTGCCCGGACCGCTGCGGCAAGGGACGCGACATTCGCCTGGTTGGTTTGGAACGACGCCACAGCCTGGTCGGTGGTTTGCTGGTCAATCGCGCCGGACGCCAGCAGGTTTTGGTAGCGCTGGGCAGTGACGCGGGCTAGGTTCAAGTTCGCCTGCGCCTGCGCGAGCTGGGCACGCTGCTGGGCCACGGCTTCCTGCGCCTGAGCCAGCGCGGCGGCGGATCGTGCTAAATCGGTTTTGGACTGCTCGTAGGTCGCCTGAGCGCGGGATAGGCCGGCCTGGTTCTGCACCAAGTTGGCCTGCTGCTGGTTCAGGTTCGCCCCGGCTTGCGTTTGCGCGGCTTGCGACTGTGAGACCTGCGCCTGCGCCTGCGCGACGGACTGGGTCACATCGGGAGTTTCAATAGTTGCCAAAAGCTGGCCTTTATGGACCCGGTCGCCGATGTCCACAAACGTCTTCCCGATATACCCGGCGGCGCGGGCCGTGATGGAAGTCTGCTGAATCGCTTCAATGTTGCCGGGCAGCACCAGGGCGTCGGCAGGCGGCGGCGCGGCGGCGGCGGCGACATTCACCACCGGCACGGCATTTGTGTGGGCCTTCGCGTCGGCGTTGACCTGCGGCTGCTTGTGCAGGCGCGGCAGGATGCCGATCAAAAACAGCAGGCCGAAGACGATCAAAAGCACAAGCGCAATTTTCCAAATGCGGCCTTTCGCTTCCGGCTTCTTTGGTGCGCCGCCGTTCTTCGGCGCGTCGTCGTTTCGAGAGTCGTCCGCCGTATCGGGCGGCCTTTGGCTGTCCGGCTCTGCGGTCTGCGGCTGGTCCGGCGCGGGATATTGTTTTGCTGGCATATTCGTATGTTTCTGTTTGCGTTGCTGTCGCTCTGTTTGCGTTGTCATTGAGAACGAGCGACTAAAGTCACTCTCTGAAAGGTACTCGGAAGTACCGCCTGCCTTCCAGGTCTGCCAGTGCAGTCCAGGGGACAGAATACAGAAGCCTGTTCCTGCTTCGCTACTCCTCTGTCCCCTGGACAGGTGGCGTTTCTGAACGCCTTCCAGCGAGGGCATTCATGCCCTCGCTTCCTGTCTAGTTCCTACGCCGGCTGGCCTTCCGCCTGGGGCTGGGACCTTGCCTGGCCTGCGCCATTCTGCGCTTCGTCATTCTGCGCGTCAGCGGGATGGCGATGCTTGGCAGGCTGAACTTTGGGCGCGTCGTTCTCATCTTCGTCTTCTTCAATCGGCTTCGGCGGGGCTTTGCGAAGAATGCTGTACGAAATCGGCACGATGAACAGCGTGGTCAGCGTCGCTACCAGCAGGCCACCGATGACGGCCCGGCCCAGCGGCGCGTTCTGCTCGCCGCCTTCGCCAAGCGCCAGGGCCATCGGGATCATGCCGAGGATCATGGCAAGCGCCGTCATAATGACGGGACGCAGGCGGGTATAGCCTGCGTCAATCGCGGCGTCAATCGCGCTCAAACCTTCCAAGCGCCTTTCGTTGGCGAACGTGACTACCAGAACGCTGTTCGCAGTGGACACACCGATAGTCATAATTGCGCCTGTCAGCGACGGCACGTTCAGCGTCGTCTGCGTCACATACAGCATCCACAAAATGCCGGCTAAAGCGCCGGGCGCTCCCGAAACAACGACCAGCGGGTCAAGCCACGACTGGAAGTTGATTGCCAGCAGCAGGTACACCAGGACGACTGCGCCGATCAAGCCTAGCGACAAGCCGGTGAACGACGACGCCATGGACTGCACCTGACCGCGCACGGTGATGCTGCTGCCTTTCGGCAAGGTCTTGGCGACTCCCGCAATTACCTTGCTGATGCCGCTGGAAACGCCGCCGAGGTCGCGGCCCTGCGTGCTGGCGTAAATGTCATACGTCGGCTGGATGTTGTAGTGGCTGATGACCAGCGGCGACGTGCCGTGCGTGATTGTCGCCACCGACGACAGCAGCACCGGCTGGGCCTGCCCGGAAGCCGTCAGCGGCGTGTCCAGCAAAGCGTCCAGCGAGTCTAACCGATACTGCGGCGTCTGCGTGACAACCGGATACACGACGCCGTTCTGCTGGTTCAGAAAGTAGCTCGGCGAACTAAGGGCCGTTCCCGCAAGAGACACCAAAAGGCTTTGCGACACCTGCTGCTGGGTCAAGCCAAGCTGCTCCGCTCGTGTCCGGTCTACGGCGATGTTGAGCGTCGGCCCGTCCACAATCTGCTGCAAATGCACGTCCGCCGCGCC
>CAXTRL010000310.1:1845-4671 GCA_964246575.1 uncultured Armatimonadales bacterium | reverse complement strand
CGACAAAGTCAGCCCGGCGTGGCATGTCGAGCGCGACTTGACCGACTATGCGGCGCTGCTCAAAACAGCCCAGCCCGGCGAAGTGACCATCGGCAACACCGTAGACAGCAAGTACACGGGCGTGATCCACGGCACGGCATTTCTGCTGTTTTATCCGGCGGCTCAGAACGCCGTCCTGCCGCCGGTGCCGGATGTGGTGCTGCCCCTGCCCGCCGGCGTAAGCGGCCTCGGCTCGGCGAATACCCCGGCGGACACCATAAGCGCGACTTACACTCTGCCGACCAACACCGTTCGGGCGTACTTGGATTTGATCACGGAAAGCCAGGGCAGCGATGAGTTCTGGTACTTGAGCGTTCCCGACAACTTAACGAAACAGCTTGGAACCGGCGGCGGCACGGCATTTCGGGAAGCGGAAGTGACGGTAGACGGCAGGCCGGCGGGGGTTGCGCCGGTCTTCCCCTGGATCTACACCGGCGGCATTGACCCCAGTTTATGGGGGCCGATCCCCGGCATCCAAACCCTGAACTTCACGCCGTACCGGGTCAACTTAACCCCATTTGCGGGCGTGTTTGATGACGGCCACCCGCATACGGTCGGCGTCCGCATCGTCAACAACCAGAACCATTTTCAAATTGCGGGCGTCCTGCTCGTGTACCGTGACCCGAAGCTGCAAGTGGTTCACGGGGCGCTCACCGCCGACACGCTAACGCCACCTTCCATTGTAGCGAGTGGCGAGGGATCAGGTCCACGCAGCGCGTATTCCACCGCTGTTCAAGTAACATCTAGCCGCAGCTTTACGATTGCAGGCTATGTGAAGACTTCGGCTGGCAAAGTCCGCACCAAAATTACCCAGACTGTCGGCTTTTCCAGCGTCCAGCAGTTTGAGAAAAACGCCGCAAAAGACAGCCAGAACGTCCGGCAAATGACCGCCGTGCTGTCGGTCACGCAGACGCAGACGCCGGTGGGGAGCTTTACCCAGCACAATGAGTTCCGGTATCCGCTCGCGATCAGCTTTAGCCGCGCCGTAAGTCCCAACGGTGCGGCGGCGCAGGCAACGGCCATCCGTCAAGGCTGGGAAGTGACGCGCATGACAAGCCGCAGCGGGCGGCCCAGCGGCTTCCGTCAAATCGCCGACACGGTCAGCTCGGCCAGCACGCTTGAGCTTGATGCCGCCGGGAAGCTCGTGCGCCGCAGTCGCAGCAGTGAGCAGACTTATCGCGTTTCAAGCAAGCCCGCCGCCGCTTCGGTTCGTACCCTGAGAGCCTTAAACGGCGGCGTCATCAGTGACACCACAGCGGAAGACAATCTGCCCTAATGCTTACAAGTTCATCAAAATCCGCAGGCGGTCTTGAACCTGCTGCATCGTCGCCGGGCTGGCTGTACCTAAGCGGTACTGCAATCGCTGCTGGCTGACGGAGCGCGGCTGTTCGCAGAGAATAACGCTGGGCCGGGTCAGCCCGCCCTCCGGCGGCGAGACTGGAACATGCCAGGGGATGCCGCGAATCTTTGTCGTCATCGGCAGAATAACGACCAGGCCCGCCGGACTATGGTTAAACGAAGTGATGGATAAGATCAGCACAGGCCGCTCCCCCGCCTGCTCATGTCCGACCACAGGATCAAGGTCAGCAAACCAAACTTCTCCATAACTGGGACTAGCCATGTGTGCCTCCTGCTGCGCTTGCCTTATCTTCAATTGCTTTATCTTCCGGCTCCAGCCCGTCCAGTAAAGCAGCATCCCAAGCTGTAGCTTCCTGCTGGTAATCCGCCCAGGCCGCCGGGTCCTGCTGAAGTGTACAATACGCGGTATGGCAGTCTTCTAAAAAACGCTGTCGCCGGTACTGTTCCAGCGCTTTGTCCAGCACGGCTTGCATCGGCTCGCCGCTTTGGGCGGCCAGCTCCCGCAGATGCCGGTGCGACTGCTCGCTGATGCGAACCGTTGCGGATTGCCTGGCTTGAGTTTTCATGTTTTCAGTATACTTTTTTGTTGACATCACTGTCTACTGCAAGCAGAACGAAAGCTTCCCTTGCACCGGCAGGGAAACCATCGTATAATGGGCCATGACACTTTCGGCGGAATGCTACGGGCTGGGCTACTTGACGGGGCTGGCGGCGTTCGCGTGGATGGCCCGGCGGCGCAGGCTGGCGACGGCGGGGATCATGGCGGTCATGGGCGCTGGGCTGTTAGGCGGCCTAGCCGGGGCCAATCTGGCCCAATGGGTGTTCGGCGGGGTCGCGGGCAAAACCGTTCTCGGCGGCATTGCCGGCGGGTATTTATGCGTCGCGCTGTACAAGCGGCATTTGGGCCTCCGGCGTTCAACGGGTGACTTGTTTGCCGTGGGCGGTTCGGCAGCACGGCGCATTGCGGCACCCGACCCAGCTTTACTTGTCCGGCGCAAACGCTCTCATCTTGGTTGCCTTGTGGCGCTTTGACAAAACGCGCCCGCCGGAGAATGCTTTGTTTTACTTGCAGGGAACTTTGTACTGCGCGGCCCGCTTCGGGATTGAGTTCTTTCGGGAAGGTTCGCCGCCGGTTTGGGGATTGACCCTGGCGCAGTGGGCCTGCGTGGCGGGCTTTGCGTACTTTTCCATGCGGCTGACGCGACTGCTGCGCCCGGCCCAGCCTGACGCCATGCTGGCGGCCGCCCTTCCTGCGAGGTAATGTATGTCTGTCCTCCTGCCGTCCCCGCCCTGCCCGAACTGCGGGCTGCCCTGGCGGCCTGACGTGCCGGTTTGCCCGAACTGCGGCTATGTCCGCCCGGAAATCCCGTCCTGGCCGCTGGCGCCCGGCGGCCAGAGGGTGGTGGTGTGGCGCGGCATGCCCGTGTT
>CAXTRL010000310.1:0-1835 GCA_964246575.1 uncultured Armatimonadales bacterium | reverse complement strand
GTCGCCCGGCGGCCAGCCCGGCTTGTCTGCGCCGACGCCCTCCACGCTGGTGACGGGCAATGCCGCCGGAGACATCTTTCTGGGCGTCGTCATCAGCCTGGCGTCGTTTAGTGTCGGGATCGGCATTGTCGTCATGCCGATTTTGTATTTTGTTCTGCGCCGCCCGTATCCTGTTCTGGCACGTGGCCTCGGCTTCGGGTGGCTGGTGGGAACCGCGCTGGCGCTGGGCGCACTGGCCTTGTGCTTTGCCGGCATCTCGCAGAGTTCCCGAAATGGAGGCTGACCCGTGCGGACCTGTCCGGATTGCGGCGCTGGCTAGCCATGGCCGTTGTTTTTGTTTTGATTGGGTTGTTTTAAGTGGGGCTGTGCTAAGGGTTCGGATTAAACGACAGCACATAGCTCCCCAAGCTGTTCTGGCCGACGGTTGTGTATTTGTCAAAGCGGGCGGGCAGGTTACCGACCGAAACGCTGCCGGTGCTGTTGTCCCAGGCGGCGAGCAGGTTTTTGGCATGACCGTCCGCCGCCAGAAAGTTCAGGCGTCCGCTTTGGGCAATCCCGGTGCTGACGGCATGGCGGTCCACTTGAAGCGGGGCATTGTAATCGTTGCCGCTGCCGTCGCCGATCTCGCTGCTGTCGTCCAGCACCGGGGTTCTGCCGAGCTGACAGATGTTTCCGAGCGGGCCGATTTTGAGGGCTGCCAGCGTGCCGTAGCCGGTCCAAGTCTGCTGGCCTTCGTACAAAAGCACCGTGGTCGCCGAAGCTGCCATTTGGGCAAGGCTGGACGGCACCGAAATCGTGGTCTGGTTTTGCCCCGGCCCGGTGCCGTACTGGGACGTATCCAGGAGCCGGACATTGCCGGCATAGGAAATGACATCGGGCTGGTGCGCCGGGTCGCCGGAGCTTCGAGCGTCGTCTTGGCACTTGTAAACGCCTGCGGACTTCACATACGGGTAAATCCGCTCCGCCCAGCCTTGTCCGTAGTTGCTGCTGGCCGGGAAAAACTCGTCGTTATCCTGGGTGTACTGCATGAAGCCGAGGCCAAGCTGCTTCAAGTTGCTCAGGCACTGGGTCCGGCGAGCATTCTCGCGGACGCTTTGAAGGACGGGAAACAAAATCGCGGCTAACAGAGAGATAATCGCAATGACGACAAGAAGCTCAATCAAAGTAAAGGCTCGGGTAAAAGTAAAGGGTCGGGTGCAGGCGGTGCGCGGTGCCATGAAATCTTTTTCTCACAGTTTGGGAAAAACCGTGTTTTTGTTGAAGTTGCGTGGTAGTGTAGCATAAAGGAATAAAATGTTCCAAGTCGATTGTTCGCTGAAAGGGTAATATCCATGACGTTTCCTCGCGCCGCTTCGGCGGCACTCTCGCTGGCCTTAGTGGCCGCTGCCGCTGCACCCGGCTTCGCGCAGACGACTCCGACGGTCGGCTCGGCCAATACCGCTGTGGCCGATCCGCCGGTTCCGAGGCCGCGCACCCAGCCGGTCCAAGTGCCGCTGTTCAGCGGCCTCTCGTTTGCGAACTACACGCCCAAGACGTTTTCCTACACGCCGCCTGCCCCGGCGCAGCGCTGGGCGAAAGTGGTGCTGGTCGCCGACTTTTCCGTGTCCGCCGGGCGGCAGTTCGACCGCACGGCGCAGATCGCCATCGGCGGCGCGAATGTCTACTTCGGCACCACGCCGGAGCCATCCGCCAAGGTCAGCCGGTCCTGGCATGTGGAGCGCGACATCACCGACGACAGCGCCCTGCTGCGCTCGGCCCAGTCCGGCGAGGTGGATTTAGGAAACACCGTCAATTCCACCTACACGGGAGTTATCAGCGGCAGTGCGTATTTGCAG
>CAXTRL010000309.1:0-4676 GCA_964246575.1 uncultured Armatimonadales bacterium | reverse complement strand
CCGTATGCCCTGCTGCCGCTGGTCGGAGGACTAGTGCTGTATACGGAGCAGGCGTCAGGCCGAGCAATCCTGAAGCATGGCGTCTTTTGGGGAGCGTTTGCGATGGTCTGCCTGATTTTGGTGCGGCAGGTCTTGGCGCTGCTGGAAAACCGGGAGCTGAACGGGCGGCTGGAAGCGCTGGCGACGATGGACCCGCTGACCGGACTGTGCAACCACCGAACTTTCCACAAGCGCCTGGCGGAAGAAGCCGCGCGGGCAAACCGGGAAGGGCAGGCGCTGGCCGTGGTCATGCTGGACTTGGATAATTTCAAGTTCTTCAACGATGCCTACGGTCATGCCGCCGGAGATGATGTCCTGCGGCAGCTCACCACCGCGCTTCGCGGGGCCACACTGCCGGAAGACACGCTGGGGCGGTTCGGGGGCGATGAGTTTGCGCTGCTTTTGCCGGTGAACACCGTCGGCAGTCTGCGGCAGGGCATCTCGGCCCTCGGCATCCAGCAAAGCCTGGAAGCTTCCCTCAGCGCACTGTTTTTCCAGCCGCCGGACAGCCCCTCCGTTATTCCGCTGACCGTTTCCGTCGGCGTCGCCTTGTTTCCTGCCGATGCCGACACTTCCCTGGAGGCTCTGGAACTGGCCGACAAGCGGCTGATGCACGTCAAGACCGGCGGCGGCTCCGATCATCCTGCTGAGCAGCTTTGCCGTGATCTGGCCCGATCCTTGTCCGGCTTTCCCATGCTGAACGCGCTGGTAACGGCGGTAGACAACAAAGATCGCTACACCCGCCGGCATTCTGAAGATGTCTTAGCATACAGCTTAAAAATTGCGGAGAAACTTGGGCTGGACCCGCAAACGCAGCGGGTCGTGCAGATCGCGGCACTGGTGCATGACGTCGGCAAGATCGGCGTCCCGGACCGCATCCTGCGAAAGCCGAGCGCTCTCACCGACGAGGAGTTCCAAGCCATTCAGCAGCACCCGGTCATGGGCGCGGTCATTGTGGGGGCGGTTCCAGGATTCGAAGAGACTTTGGATGCCGTGCGCCACCATCACGAGCGCTGGGACGGCAACGGCTACCCGTTCGGGCTGCGCGGGGAAGAAACGCCCTTCTTAGCCCGCCTCATTGCCGTCGCCGACGCGTTTTCCGCGATGACGACGGACCGCCCTTACCGCAAAGGCATGGAGCGCCAGAAAGCCCTGCATATTTTAGAAGAAGGGGCCGGAATCCAGTGGGACCCGGAATGCGTCCATGCTCTGCTTCGGGCTTACCGGCCCGCGGAACAGCCGTGCCAAGAACAACTGCTGGCGGCGTAGATGACTCTTTACACTCGCTCGACTAAGCCCAATCCTGCCGCAATTAGCTCCGAAACTTTTTCCTGCGACGATGACTCGGCGTAGACACGGACGACCGGCTCAGTCCCCGAAGCCCGAAGCAAAAGCCAGGCGTCATTGTCAAAAAAGAATTTAGTGCCGTCGGTGCGGTCAATCTTCTGCACTTTAAGGCCGGCAATCTCATCTGGGTTGTCTTCCGTCAGCGACTTAACGACGGCAGGCATCTTGGCAGGCTCCGGGTGCAGGTCCACGCGCTGATACTCATGCGGGCCGAACTCAGCCATCAGCTCGGCAATCTGCTCTTCCAAACGCTTCTTGCGGGCTGCCATGGTTTCCAGCAGCAGCAGCGACATCAGCGGGCCGTCGCGCTCCGGGATGTAGCCCAAAACGCCGATGCCGCCCGATTCTTCGCCGCCAATTAGCACGGGTTCTTTGAGCATCCACTCGCAGATATTCTTGAAGCCGATAGGCGTCACATGCAGCGTCAGGCCGTACTTCGCGCACAGCTTGTCAATCAGAGTCGTCGTCGAAACAGTTTTGACGACCGAGCCGCGCAAACCCCGGTCTTCATACAAATGCCGCAGGACTAGGGCGAAAATCCGGTGGCTGTCTACGAAATTGCCATACGCATCCATTGCGCCTATTCGGTCGGCGTCTCCGTCTATGGCTAAACCGACATCGGCGCGGGATGCTAAAACGGCATCTTTGAGCGGCCCTAAATTCTGAGCAATCGGTTCCGGGTTCAGGCCGCCAAAGACTGGGTTTCGGTCCCGGCAGATTTCTTCAATCTCAATTCCCGCGCCGCGCAGAATGTCCGACAAGTAGCCGCTGCCGCTGCCGTGCATTGGGTCGGCGACGATTTTGTAATTCGCGGCTTTGATCTTTTCCAAATCCACCATGCCCCGCAGCCCGTCAAAGTAGGCAGGCCGCAGGTCGCGCTTTTCAACGCTGTCAATCACGTCCGCTCCGACATTGACGGAATAAGTGCCGGCGTCCATAAGCGCATTTAGCTCTTTGACGACCTGGTCCACATCCGACGGCAAAGCGGAGCCGCCAAAGCCCATTTTAATCTTCAGCCCGTTGAACTGCGGCGGATTGTGCGACGCCGTAATCATAATGCCGCCTTTGGCATTGTTCTTGTGGGCGTTGTACGAGATGGACGGCGACGAGCAGGACTGCGCCGACAACACCGCCTTCATGCCGGAAGCCGCCACCACTTTCGCCGCTTCCGCCGCAAAGTATTCCGACTGCGAGCGGTTGTCGTAGCCGATAAAAATAGACTCTTCCCCCGGTACTTCCGCCCGCTTCAAATAGTTGACGACCGCCTGGGCAACTAAGCGCACGTTCGCGCCCGTGAAGTTGTCCGCGATGATCCCGCGCCACCCGTCAGTCCCAAAAGAAATCTGTGGTTTTTCCGCTTCCGGCATGTACAATTACTCCAAAAATTAGTTTAGCAGCGTTTGCAGCGCTTGATGTGCGAGGTGAACTGACAGGACCGACTCAGCGCCCTGGTTGCTGTTCAGGCCGTGCGGCGTCAAGGCATCGGAAACGCCGCCGGTTTCGGCGTCAAAAACCGGCAGGCCATGAAAATTGCGGCCTAAGTACCAGCCGAAGGCATCGTAAGCTGCCTGGCGGTAGCGCGGCTCGCCGGTGACGCGGAACGCTTCGGCGCAGCATTCTACCAGTGCCCCGGCGTCTACCGGCTGCTGGTCAAATTGGGGCGGGGCGTCGTCATGGCGGGTGAACCAGCCCGCTTCCGTCAGACGCAGATTGCCGACAGGATCGTAGCTGCCCTGAGCGTTGCGCGTACTTTGAAGCAGAAAGTCCAGCGACTTCCCAGCAATCGCCCCGTAACGCGGATTATCGGGAAAGAGGCGGGACGCCACAAACAACGCCTGGGGCAGCCGGGCGTTGCAGTAAGTCATTTGATCCTCAAACCAGTGCCACTGGTCGTCGGCGCAACTTTCGTACTTGTCTGCCAGCGCGTCTGCCAGCATTTTAATTTCGTCATCCGCAATGCGGCTTTCGGCCAGCCCCAATATGACGAACGCCTTGGCACGCAGGTAAGTTGGACGCATCGCCGGCAGGACCGGCAGGGAGCCAAGCAGCAGCTTTTCGGCGATGGTGCGGGGCGCAAACGGCGCATCGACGGCATGAGCGACGCCGAGGCCCCAAAAAGTTCGCCCAAACGAGTCTTCGCTGCCGACGGAATCCAGCCAGTGGCCTTCCATGTCGCAGAAATTGTGGTACTGACCGGCGCACGCGCCTGAGGTAATAGCCGCCCCTTCCACAAAGCTAAAGCAGGTCCGGGCAAGCCGCTCACAGAACTGCGGCTGGATGCCGTCCTGCCAGTAGCGCAGCCCGACAATCAGGCCGCGAGCCTCGTCATCAATGGAATATCCGTGCCGCAGGCTGGGCTGATAATCTTCGCAGTGCTGCCACAGACCAATTTCCGTCAGCATTGCTTCCAAGTGATCAAAGCGCAGGTCCGCGCGTTTTGTTTGCGTCATCATTGACCCATTTTCCCCTCAATGCCGGAACCGCCAAACTTAGGCAGGGACATTCAGGTCGTAACTGCCGGACTGGAAGCCGGGGACGGCGCCCAAACTTCGCCTTCTCGGACCATGTCATTCAGGCCGGGAATTGCAATTGCATCCATCGCCGCTCGGTGATTGACCCAGCGCTCGTCCAGCATTTCCGTAAACAGCTTTGTATACTGAATGCCGACGCTTTGCCAGGTCATCGCCCGCCCGTAGTCATAGGCTTTTTGGCGGGTCTCTTCAAACAGTGCATCGTCTGTCAGGAGGCTCTTAATAATGCCGGACAGCCGGGCCGAATCGCGGAACGGATACAAAAAGCCGCGCCCCTCGGCCAGCAGCTCTTCAGCGTATAAATAAGGCGTGGAAACAATGACTTTGCCGGTCGCCATCGCATACGCCAAAGTTCCCGACGTAATCTGGTGCGGGTTGGCATAATACGGCGTGATATAAATATCCGTCGCCAGCAGATAGTCAATCAGCTCCTGCAAAGTCAAGTATTTGTCGACAAACTTGACGTTGTCCTGCAAGCCTAAGTCGCTGACTTGCTTGACCAGGCTGTCACGGTACCATTCGCCTTCCTTGCGCTTGATGACCGGATGGGTTTGCCCCAATATTAAATAAGTCGCTGCCGGTTCTTTTTGGACGACATCCGGCATGGCGGCAATCGCGTCTTCAATGCCCTTGTTCGGCGAAATCAACCCAAACGTAGACAGCACACGCCGTCCGGTCAGACCAAATTTTTCTCTCGCCGCCGCGTCGGCATGAAACGGCGCATTGGGAGCGCCGTGGGGGATAAAGCGGATTTTGCTT
>CAXTRL010000308.1:0-4695 GCA_964246575.1 uncultured Armatimonadales bacterium | reverse complement strand
GAAGTTTGCGTAAACTTTCTGGACATCGTCGTTGTCTTCCAGCAGATCAATCAGACGCAGGACTTGGCCTGCTTCTTTACCGGCCAGGTCCACCGTCGTCTGCGGCAGCATGGTCAACTCGGCGGACGCCACCGCAATCTTTGCGGCTTCCAGCGCCTTCTGGACGCTTTGAAAGTCTTCCAGGGCGGTGGTCACTTCAAAGCCGCCGTCGTCGGTCGGCTGAATGTCTTCCGCGCCGCCTTCAATGGCCGCTTCCGTGATTGCTTCTTCGCTGGAAACACCGGGGTCAATAATTAAGACGCCTTTTTGGTCAAACAAGTACGACACGCTGCCGGATTCCGCCAGTCGCCCGCCGGTCTTGGTGAACACCGAGCGGACATCCGAGACGGTGCGCTGCTTGTTGTCAGTCAGGCAGTTGACCAACACGGCGACGCCGCCGGGGCCGTAGCCTTCGTAAGTCAAGTCTTCGTAGTTTGCGCCTTCGCCGCCGCCCACCCCGCGAGCGATGGCCCGCTTGATATTATCCTGCGGCATGGAGATGGCCCTCGCCCGGACAATTGCCGCCCGGAGCGTTATATTAGAGTCCGGGCTGCCGCCGCCGGTCTTGGCGGCGACAATGATTTCGCGGGCGAGCTTGGTGAACAGCTTGCCGCGCTGGGCGTCGGTTTTGCCCTTTTGGTGCTTAATGGAGTGCCATTTGCTATGTCCTGACATCGCTTCTCATCCTCTGCTGTCTGTAGTGTGACGGATTGCGTCCCGAAAACGGTTCGCTTGACTTCTTGTTATTTTAATTATACAGAAAAAGTCGGCCCGCCGTCAAGGAGAGCGCATAGAGCTTACGTTCCTACTCTTCGGCGGGATACTTGTCAAGCCTTCTTTGCGCTTCTCCCGAAAAACCATGGGGAGGCGAGACGGGGTCTAATACGATTGCTTGTTTCCAGTGGCGGCAAGCCTCCTGTCGCTGTTCGAAAATGATCCAGGCATCACCCAAAAAGAGATGCACCATGGCTTTGTGCTGTCTTTCACTCTCGGTTTCCTCATCAGGTGGCATTAAGATCAAAGCAGTGGTTAAATGTTTGATTGCTTCGCCTGCCTGAGCCGGCAAAACAGGCTGCTCCGAGAGAAGATGAGCCGCAAAAGTGATATGGGCGTCCATGTCTTCAGGATGGAGGAGGGTTAGCTTACGTAATCGCTCCAAGCTGTCACGTCCGAGAGTGACACGGTTCCGTGAAAATGGAAGCCGAAAAGAGACCTTGAACGGCAGGCTTGGTGCTACTTGAATTATACTAAATGAACCAGTCTCGCCTTCATCCTCTGGGGCTGAATTAAATGTGGTCATGGCAGTGGGTCTTCAAAGGTCAGCAGGCGGTGAGGGTAGTCAATGGTGACGCGGCTGTGCTGGGACAGGAGCGGGATGCCGAGCATCATGCCGATCTCGAAGTCCATGCTGGGGCTGACTTCGTGGTCTAGGAAAGACCGGCCGATCAAGCCGTCCTGGGTCAGCGTCGCCGGGGGCGTGGAGCCGTCAAACGTGAACGTCACTTTCTGAGGCGTGTTACAGGCTTCCACGCGCATGGACGAATCGCCGATGCCGACCCGCTGGTCGTAGCTGCCTTCTTCCCAAAAGTCGCGGTTGGTGCTTTTGGAAAGCTCCTCGGTCAGCGTCAGCCCGAAAACGTCCGTGTACGCGCCCGTGTCCAGCATGGCCCAAATGCGCCGGTTCTGGGCATGGGTGGAAACGAATAAATGCCCGTCAAACAAGTGCAGCGGCGCTGTGGCGACGGAAGTATGCGGCAGCGGGATATGGGCCGCGCCGGGACCGCGAGAAATGATCATCACATTGTTGATAAAGTCCAGCGTGACCGCATACTTATCCAGCAGCGTTCCGCCGAACAAGCCGTCGCTGTCATCCGGCATGGCACTGCTGACCGTAATTGGGATGGAGTGCAGCGTAACAGAACCAAGCGCCAGCGTATCGGCCTTCTGGCGCACGGCGGCGGCTTTCCCCTGAACGCCTGAAACATATGTTTTCGCTAAATCGGGAAGCCCGAGGCGCTTGGCCGCTTTTCGGGACAGCAGCAGGTCAGCCGCGCCGGTATCAAACAGCAGGTGAAACTCTTTGCCGTTGATTTGCACCGTCACCAGCACGGAATTGTCATCGCGCTGGATGGGGAAAACTGCGGTATAAGAAGTCTGCTTTTCGTCGTCTTTGGTAAGGTGAAACGCTTTGTCGTCATGGAAAGAGCGCCAATAAGCGGTCTCGTTCGTGACCGTGTTTTGGACATACGGCGTGTTGAAGTCAAACGGCTGGCCTTGCGGCTTCAAGGCCAGGTAATGGTTGTCCACAGCCAGGTCTTGCTCGCTGGTCGTGCTGTCGTTCTGGGTGAGGATGAGTCCCAGCCAGGCATCAGGCCGCTCCGGGTGCAGCGCCGTGGCCTGCTGAAAAAGCGTGTAGCCTTCATGGTCATGGCCGTCCCAGTTGGCGATTCGGGCGGCGGCGACCAGGCCCCAGTAGTTGTCTTTGTCCTGCGCCAGCGCCAGCTTTGCGTCTTCTCCGGCGGCTTCCGGCTCCCCCGCACGGATTTCCGTCAATGCCAACAGGCCATGCGCGTCGGCGCTTTTTGGGTCGGCAGCGGCGGCGGACTGCGCAGCTTTGAGGGCATCGCGCCACTGATCCTGCCGCAGTTGAGACTCAATCAGGCCGGTGTAAGCCGGCGCTGATTTGGGGTCGGATTTCACCAGGGACGCATAGCATTTCCGGGCCTGATCGAACTTGCCCTGAGCAAACGCCGCATCGGCAGACGCAAGCGTGGGCGCATCGGCCCGAACTCCGTCGCCGAGCAGCAGAACCGGCAGGGACAGCGTCAGGACAAGAATGGGCAGGAAATGATGCGGGCGCATCAGCTAGTATCCTTCCTCGTCTAAAAACGCCGTCATGAGATCGAGAAAAAGCTGGCGCAGGGTGACGTTGCCGTGGTCCAGGCAGTAACGCTTGGCCCGGTGGAACAGCGCGGGCGACATGTCCACTGTCGCTTTGGCTCCGTTGGGGTGCAAAGTCTTCTGAACCAGCATCGCCTGAACGCGGGCGATCAGCGCCGCGCTGCGCTCCGCATCCAGGTCTGCGGCAGGCGCGTCCAGCGCAGGTTCCATGCTCAGTTCTGAGACCACAGGGTCTAAGAGAGCAGAGTCAGAAATAAATTGGGACAGCACCAGATCGTCTTCGCGCGGGAGCGGCACAGGCGCGGCCATGACTTCGGGGACGGCGCTTGCTTCCACGGTCACTTCAGGCAGGGCCGGTTCCGGGACAGCAGCGGACTTTTTTTGTTCGCGCAAGTTGGCAAGCCGCAGCTCGGCAAGCGTAGTCATCAGGGCAGTCTCCTCTTGTGGGCGTGGAACTGAAGTTCTACGCTAAGGCATTATTAGGGTGTGGGACGAAGCGCCCAGTCTCGACCTTCGTCGAGAAGGAGCAGGGCGTTCGTCTTTGGTGTCTTCATCTTCGTCCGCGCCCTCCGGGTCTGCCAGTGCAGAAGGCGGACGCTGGGCGTCTGCGCCCCATACGAAGTAATGCCGCAGGCATACAGCGCAGGATTTCAATCCCACGCTTTTCCGGGTCTGCGGCTTGCTACTTGCCGGCATTTTTCAATGTCACCGGCCATTTCTTTTCGCGGCTCATCTCGGACAGCGTGCGCTGAACCAGAGCAGTCGTCATCAAGCGCTGGTCACGAACGTAGCCGTTGACAAACAGTGCGTCGCACAAAACGCAGATGTCGCGGGGAACGCCTTTGGTAATGGCATGGACATCGGCCAGGGCTTGCGGCTCAAAGTAAGTGTCTACTTCACCGCCGCCTGCCGTTTTGATGCGAAACGCGATCATGTCGGTCATTTCTTCGAGTGAAAGCGGGTCCAAACGCCCGACCACGGCAATGCGCGACCGGAAGGCGTCATGGCGCTCCAGCTTCTTCGGCAGGTTATCCTGGGCCAGCATGACCACTGTAATCAGCTTGGTTTGGGCGGTTTGGAAATTGGTGAGATCGGAAATGGCGTCAATGACGCGGGACACCAAGTTCTGGCCTTCGTCGAGCAGCAGCACCGGATGGCGGCCCGCCATGTATTCGTCCAGCAGGAATTGTTCCAGCGCCTGCCGGTTCTGGGCTTCAGTCCGCAGGGCAGTGATCCCGTAGGCTTCCAAGATCAGACGCAAAAACTGGCCGGGCGTCCGCACCGGCGCACCCGGCAGAAACGCGACGGTCTTCGTGTCATCGTCTTCCCAAGTCATTTGGAGCGAATTGGCAATGGTCGTCTTGCCCGCCCCCACCGGCCCGGTCAGCACGGCCAGGCCGCGCTTCTGGTCCACGGCATAGCGCATTTTTGCGATGGAAACTTTATGCTCGACGCTGGGAAACGCATAGCGGGGATCGGGCTGGACCGAGAACGGGGTCTCGCGCAGGCCATAAAACTCTTCATACATGGGCAGTGATTCACTTTGCGGGCAAAAATAGGCAGTGACTTATCATCGCCGTGGTTTATTATAAAGGAATTCCCGCTGAAAATCAAGCGCACATGCGTTTTGTTTTACGAACGCCGCGCGGCCCGATTAACATTCGCATAAACCTCCGTCAGCGTGTCCAGCATGGGTCGAAGGCGGTAATGTCCTTCGGTTAAAGCCAGGGCGTTGTCGGCCAGTTTGCGGCGCAG
>CAXTRL010000307.1:0-4696 GCA_964246575.1 uncultured Armatimonadales bacterium | reverse complement strand
GCCGGGGTTCCAGCCCAGCGACGCCCAGCGGACGAGGAAGATGCCGAGGAAGCCGAGCACCCAGCCGGCGGACGAGGCCACGAAGCCCATGAAGATCGCTTCGATGAGGAAGAGGCGCACGATCAGCGAGTTCAAGGCACCCAGGCACTTCATCGTCCCGATCTCGCTGAACCGCTCCGAGACCGACATCAGCATGGAATTTGTGATGCCGACCGTGCAGACTAAAAGGGCCATGACGCACAGCCAGATTTGCCGGTTCAGCGCGGCCTGATTGCCGGTCTTCAGCTCAAGCAAAGCCGTGACGCCGGAAAAGCACAAAAACGCGATCCCGAGAAAGATTCCCGCGCCGGTGATCATGGAACGCCAAAATCGAATTTTGAGTGAGTTCATCGCAATTTCAATCGCCTTGCTCCACGGCAGGTTGATCTGCGTTCTAATGCCGCCGCCGCCCGCGCTTGGCTTGCGCCCGCTGCGGGCCGCTTCGATGGACATGCGCTGTCTCCTTTGCTATATTCGGCCTGACTACGCTCGGTTTAGATGCTTCCAAGCCAATTAAGCGGCGCTGGGCCAGCATCCGCATGAACGACACGACGCTGACTTCCGCTTGACGCCGGTTCAGCTTGTAGGCATTGCTTGTGAACACAACAAGCTGTTCAACGCTGTGCCGCCCGTCGCACTTTTCCCACACCGCCGCGCCGAATTCATCCAGCTCAATTGTTTTGGTCGCAGGAACCTGGAAAATGCGGCTGACAATCTGCCCGAACTTGTCTTCCCGGCGCGGCACGGAAAGGTTCGCGCCGGGCGTCTCTGTGTCCGCCTTCATTTCCCACGCAATCGCCTGGTTCCGCAGAGGCCGCAGAGCCAGCATCTCGCCGCGCGGCAGGCTGCCGTTTTTCCGGTTCAGGAACGGAAAATAAGCGCGTAAATCTATTCGTGGCATCGGGTACGTTCTACAATCTCGTCAACGACTTCCGGCTGCGGGCGGCGGCTGAAGCTCTGGATCAGGAAAATCTTGTTGGTGTCCGGGCATTCCCAGACACGCGCCTCAAAATACGTCGCCGGCTTTTGCAGCCGCGTGATTTGCGGAATGCCCTGCGACAGCCAGTACAAGAGACCGGTGCGCCGCCCCGTCAGCGCCAGCGCCGAATGGCCCCGCGCTTCAGACTCGCGGCCCGCGTAGCGCAGATGGCCTTCGTGAGCGCGGTTCTTGTCCCGGAACCATTGGTCCAAGTAGGCATTGCGAAGCTGGACATTGGCAACGCCCCACTGCTCGACGGTGATCGTGTCGGAGCTTGTGCCGCGTCCAAACGGCAATTGAACATAAATGTTCATCAGCTGCGGCTTGCCAAGCAGTGCGTAGTCGCTCGGAACCTCAGAATGCAGGTCGTACAGCGACCATGTCCGCCAGTCCGAGTCTTGCGAGTGGCACTCCAAAGTTTGCAGAACGTCCGCCGCCGTCGCCGCAAAGTCGCCGCGCGTCCCGCCCAGCACCTGCGCGATGACCACGCGCTCGCATTCCGTGCAGTGCCAGATGCGCCCGACCGCCCGGCGGTCCGCTTTCCAGGTGAACGCCCGCAGGCCAAGACGCTCCGGGCGCTGCGCGTCGGCCAGTTCTTTGATCTGCACCGCTGCCGAAATCTTCTGCCGCTTGGCGCTTTTCTCGACGCTGTCTAGGTACTGCCGCAGGCGCTTTTCCAGATCGGCGTCGGTGATTTTGCCTTTGACAGGTATCCAGCGGATGTCCATGCCAAGAACGCCCTGCGCTTGAAGCTCACCATTATCCAGCCGCAGGTTGCCGGCTTTGGCATCGCCGCCGTAGCCGACCAGGTTCCAGGTCGGCGGCGTTTGCAGGGTCATCCCCTGCCAGCCCACGGTCTTCCAGCCTTTGCGGGCCGCCGCGCCGTGATTGATGCCTTTATTGATTTCTTGTCGAACGAGTGTTTTCACAGGATATTGTACGCGAAATAGACGGCAGAAGTCACCGGCACTGGAAGTGCTGGTCTACTGTTGAATAAAAGTCGCTTCGCGACTACGGATAGCTGAAGAGTGATCTTCATCGGGTAACTGTTCTAATTTGGGCCACAGCTTGCCTTCCGAATGGTGTTTTTTCTGGCCTTTCACATAGCTCACGACTGAAGCAAGATCATGTTTAGCGAATGTCAGATAACCATAGCCGCGCTGCCAGCGCAGGGCATCGTTCCGTGCATGATGGCCGATGTAATATGAGGAGCCGCCCTTAATCAACTTCACAAAATCAGCCACTGCAATGCTCGTTGGAATAGAGCAAACCAAATGCACATGATCCGGCATTCCGCCCAGCGCGTAGATAAATGCTTTCTTCTGCCGGCATTTCTGATGGATATAATCATACAGCAATGTTTCTATTGCCGGCAGAATCATAGCCTCGCGCTGCGTTGTTGCCTAAACAGGATGGCAATACGCTTCTTCGTAAACATCAGACATTTGACCCTCCTTAGTCCGTTCCGACATCTTCTCCACAGTCGCGGAGCGGATACGCAGTAATGCTGTCTTCAGCATACTTTCATTCAAAAGTAGACCGGCACTTCCAGTGCCGATATCTCATAGTACCTGTCCCTAGAACGGCAGGTAATTGACCGTCTTCGCAATCAGCGCCAGGGCAATGGCGGACATGCCGATGAGGCCCGTGCCGCAGGCGAAGCCCGCCAGCAGGACCGGCGTATACAACTGCCAGCGTTCCAGGCCGAACCGCTTGGCGAAATAATAACGTCCCAGCAGCGCCCCAATCATGGTCGGGATCGTGTTGTGCGGCAGGTTGCCGATGCCGCCGATGAAGCCGTAAAAGAACAGCAGCGGCCACTTGAACAGCAGAGTCGCACCGTACATCGCGCCCGCAAACATCGCGCCGACGCCGATGATCGGAGGTTTAATGGCGTGAAGCGCCCAGGTCGCGCCGTTGCCGGAGTTGATCTGGGTCCAAATCGAGAGCTGAATGACCGACAGCGGCCAGAACTTCTGCGCGTAAGGGAACTGCGACGACGGAATATCGTTGGTGTGCCACAGGAAGCCCCAGTAAATGAACGAGAACAGCAGAATCAGCGGCAGCATGAACAGTTCCAGCTTCAGGATGGACGTGAACTTGGTCCCGGTCAGCTCGATCTCGCGGAACTTCTGCGCCTGCGGCCCGTAATCGTTCAAGGGCAGCGGCGCAAACCAAATGTCCGGCTGATGGTAGCCGCTTCGGAGAACAACCGCTTGGTTCAGGAACGGGAACGTCACCCCTTGTCCGGTGAGGCCAATCAAACGGGCCGAAACATACGAGTTCAGCGGCGTCCAGACCAGTCCATAGAAGATGACAATGGCAATCGGGAACGCCGGCACAAGCCAGTGGTTGAGCGAAACATATCCCAGTGTCGCCAGCAGCCACGCTCCCAGCGCCATTTGCCAGGGAAAGTCGCCGCGCCCCTCCGGCAGCCTGCCGAGAGAGCCGCGCTCCGCTTTCCGCTCCGCGCCGCGCCCTCGGAGAACCATAATCAGCACGGAGATAATGCCGATAGCCGCAATGGCAAGCTGGGTGCCGATGCCGAACGACATCCAAAAGTCAAAGTCAATGGACGCTTTCGTCTGAATGGTCGGCGAGCCTGGGACCCAGTGCGGGAACAGGCCGGCAGCTTGCAGAAACGGGTTCGCCACAATCTGCGCGGCAACCGACGAAATAAAGCCGCCCAGCACAATGGAATACGGCAGGATAAAGCCGAACAAGACTAAGCCTAAATCCGGGTTGTAGCCCGTTAAAGACGTTTTTGCGACCGTTTCCGTGTTCGGGGTCAAGTCAAAGAACGGGATCGGCAGAATAGTAAGCGGCTTGCCGATGGTGACGCCGGTGAAAATAGGAATGGCTAAATAAAAGAAGCCAAATATCAACCCGACAATGGTTCCCGTGGAAAAGACCTGCCAGCGCCAGGAGTCTTCTTTGGTAGACGCTTCCGCCAGCGCCGTCGCGCCGGACGCCGCAATTGGGGCGAACGGGAACGGCAGCCGCTCCACGTCGGACGTGACCCGGAACAGCAGGTAGCCGAGGCCCATCCACTTCATGCGGTCCAGTATCTGCTGGCACAGCAGCACGACAATGGGAATGGCCCAGGCGGAGTCTAAAAACGTGCGGTGCGTGTAGGCCGGCGAGCCAGGCTGCGGCCCGACAAACGGCGGCAAAGCATGGACGACGTTCACCATCGCCGGCGACTGCATGATGTACTGGGTAGCGATAAACGCGCCGAACGGCCCGCCGGAGATGCCCGGTAATTGCCCAAAGCCTGTCGCGGTCAGCGCACCGGCCATGTAGAACAGGCAGTAGATCTCCTGACGCTTCAAGGGCAGGAACGAGCGCCGGGCGATTTCCGAAAACAAAACAATCGTGACCCACTGGGCCGCCGCGCCGAGTCCCTGCCCGGCCAGCAGGCCCAAGTAGATGGAGCCGGGCAGCATGATCATGCACACGAAGAGCGTGCCGATCATGACTTTGCCGGTGAAGCCTTCTTCAAACTGGATCTGCTGCCCGGCTTCGTCCCCGGACGTGTCTACGGAACGCTCCCGCGCCGCTTCAATGGTGTCCGGCTCTTTGCCGCGCTTCGGTTTTTGCTGCACTGCCACGGGGGCGTGTTCTCCTTACAATTCACGAAAAGATGCCCCCCTCCCCCAGCCCCTCCCCCATCAGAAT
>CAXTRL010000306.1:0-4712 GCA_964246575.1 uncultured Armatimonadales bacterium | reverse complement strand
GAATCAAGCGTACATGTCAACAAATAATCTTAATGAAAATAAAATTAATAATTTTAATATGAGTATTTAAAATATCAATATATTGGACTATAATACAAAAGGAAATACAAAAATGACACAGCCGATACCCAGTAAATGCCCGCTTTGCAGCGGGGCGCTCGAAGTGACCGAAACAAGCTGCTTGGATTGTCAGGTCCAGATGCGCGGGCATTTCGCCTTAGCGCCCTACCGCAACCTGGAAGCCGAGCAGATCAAATTTTTGGAAACATTCCTGCGCTGCCGGGGCGTGATCCGGGACATGGAAGCGGCCCTCGGCATCTCGTACCCGACCGTCCGCGCCCGGCTGGATGCCTTGCTGTCCGCGCTTGGCTTCGCCGACGGCCCGTATGCCGAGCCGCCGCCGCCTGCACCTGCGCCAATAACCGCCGCTCAGAAAGCGGCGAAGCGCAAAGAGATTTTAGCCGCCATTGAAAACGGCACGCTTGATGCCGACGCCGGGCTGACCGCCCTGCACGACCTGACAGGAGACACAAAATGATCGCTGCCCCTAAAGAAACCGCCCCTATGAAAACGCGCGGTCACCTTGCTTTGCTGGAGTGGGAAGAGCAGCCCACTCCAGCTGCCGCGCCGTCCTTGAAAACGCCGATTTACCGCAGAGCAGGAGACCGCTGGTACACCGGCGGCACGCTCCTTTTGTTTGTCGCGACGGTTGCCGCGCTGGCCGCCAGCCTATGCCGCTAAGTTTCACAGCCGCCAAGAAAGAAGTCCCCTACTATGTCTGAAGAAAGCGTTCTCATTCTTAATATGCTCCGCGAGGGCAAGATTACCGCCGAGCAGGCCGACTCGCTGCTGCGGGCCGTTCGGGAAACCCCAGCGCCCCCTGCCCCAGCTGCCGGTCCCGTGCCGCCAACGCCTCCGGCTGCGCCCATGCCGCCCGCCGCCGAGCCGGACCCGGCGGCGATTTCTGCGATGCAGGCAAAGCTGGCTGAACTGCAAGGCAAGCTGGGAGATTTGCAGGGCAAGCTCGGCGCGGCCCAAACTTCCCGGACAACAGACTATGCGTCCGCGCTGGCCGGCAAGATTTTCGATGCAAAGATTTTTGAGACGCTGCCGAAGCCCGAAATTGACATGGGCAAAATCAACAAAGCGGTGGACGAAGCCATGCGCGGCTTGAACTCTTTGAAGAACGACGCCGTGAAGACCGCTCGCCAGGCAGGCCGCCAAGCCGCTCAGGAAGCGCGAAGAGCCGGGCGCGAAGGCCGCCGGGGGTTCAAGTTTGACTTCAACTTTGATTTCGGCGGCGAAACGGCAAGCGGGCGGCCCGAAAACACTCAAGCCCAGCCGCAGGCAGTCCAGACCAGCCGGGACAGCGTGACGTGGACCGGCGCGGAAAAACTGGCACTGGAAAACTTTCACGGCAACATCACCGTGATCGGCGCAGACATGGCGGCAGGGACCGCCGAAGCGTCCGTCACAAAAACAGCCTGGGCGGAAACGGAAGCCGAAGCGCGGATCTTGCTTCAGCAGGTCTTTTTGACTCATGGAGTGGAAGGAGGCCGGTGCAAAGTTGGCATCGCCGCCCCCAGGGACGCCACCGAGCGGCTGACGGTGGATTATGAAATCCGGGTGCCGCAGGCTTTGGCGCTGGAAGTGACGACCACCTACGGCAATGTCACCGCCCAGGGGACTTCAGGAATGCTTGCCGTGCAGACCGCATCCGGCAAAGTGCAGGTGACTGACCCGTTCGACGGCGCACCGGGCGAGACCCGTCTCAGCAGCACGTCGGGGAACATTCATCTGCGGAACTGGAAGCTGCCTACGGGCAACGTGTTTATGGAAACAAGCAGCGCGAATGTGGACGTGTCGGAAGTGTCGGGCGAGACGGTCAGCTTGACCAGCCGCAGCGGCGACATGGAAGCGCGGGCCATCCAGGCCAGCGCATCGGCGTCGTTTGAGTCGTCCAGCGGCGACATCCACGTTGTGCAGGCGACCGCCGGAACCCGCGTTCATCTTCGCACCCAGAGCGGCCAAGCTTCGCTGACTGATACCCAGGCCGGTCTGGTCCATGTGGAGACCGTCAGCGGCGACGCCGAGCTGCGGGGTGTCAGCGGTGCGCTGACCGTAAAGACCATCAGCGGCGACGTAGAAGCTACCGGGGCCGACAGCCCAGCCATCTCTCTAGTGACTGTCAGCGGGGACACACGCTGGGAAGTGCCGTCGGCCTTTTCCGGCGCATTCTCCGGCACGGTCGTCAGCGGCGACCTGCATTTGACCCTGCCGGGCGGATCGGATGCCCGCATTGAGATGAACACGACCAGCGGTTCTCTTTCGCTGAAGCTGCCGGTGGTCGACGCCATCACCACCGACCGCCACGCGGCCGGGACATTGGGAGCCGGCACCGGCTCCATTCGCCTGCAATCCGTTTCGGGCGACTTGGTCGTTGCGGAAGCCGCGTAGGATGGCCCCCCACCCCCAGCCCCTCCCCCATCAGAATGAGAGAGGGGTGTAAGATATTTTCTTCTGGCTCCCCTCTCCCGTCGCGGGGGAGGGGCTGGGGGTGGGGGCTTTTCGTCCGCTGCCCTTGACGGCGGCGGACTTTTGTTGTAACATAGAAGAACAAATTCAAGACCCATTATTTTGATAGGCATGGCCGGAAAACGATTTCCGGCCTTGAAAGGAACTTTCCCATTTTGACACGTTTTCCCTCGCGGTGGCCGGCAGCCGTCGCCCTCATGCTGGCCGCCGCGCCTGCCGCTTTTGCCCAGGCGCCTCAAGTGCCGATGAATCCCGGTATGCCTCCTGCTCCTCCCGCCGCCGCGCCGCCGGTCATCACGCCGGCTGCGCCCGGCCCCGCCGGAGTTGCGGCCATTGTGAACGGCCAAAACATTTACCGGTACCAAGTCGCAAACCAGGCAATCAGCCTGTATGGGCCGCAGATATTAAACACGATGGTCTTGATCGCGCTGATCAACCAGGAAGCCGCAAAGCAGCACATTGTCGTAACCCCAGCGCAGGTAGACGCCCAGCTTGCAGTCGTTCAGCAGCGGGCGGCCGCGCAAGTGCCGGGCGGCCTGGCCGCCATTTTGGCCCAGCGCCATGAAACCGTGGCGTCGTTCCGCGACCAGCTCCTGCCGCAGATGGAAGCCGAAGCCCTAGTCGCTAAGTCGCTTCCTGCCGCGCCCGCGACGCTGCGATATCATGCCCGGCACCTGCTGATTATGACGTCTGCTCCCAGTCCAATGTCCGCTCCCGGCGGCAAAACGGGACATACCAATGCCGACGCGCTGGCGATCATCGCCAAAGCTCAGGCCGAGCTGAAGGCCGGAAAAAGCTTCGCCGTTGTCGCCAATGAATATACCGAAGACCCGTCCGGCAAAGGCAAAGGCGGCGACCTCGGCATTATTGACGCCAGCACCCAGTTTGATCAGAATTTCCTTCAAGCCGCTTTGGCCCTCAAGCCCGGCCAGGTGACCCCCACCCCGGTCAAGTCCCAGTACGGCTACCATTTGATTAAGATTGACAGCACCAGCGCTGCGCCGACCCCGGCGGACGCCAAGCTGTTTGCCGATGCCGCCGCCGCGGCTCGGCATCAGGAAGTCCAAACGGCGATTCCCGCTTATGTCCAGAACCTGCGAAAAAACGCAACCGTCGTAGATTATCTGGGCCAGTAGCTTCTGCAAACCTGCCCACCGAACCTCAGTTCGGTGGGCTATTTTTGTTGTTAACTTCTTGTTCTTAACTTCTTGTTCTTAATTGAGGGAGCATCACTTTATGGCAGTTAAAACACTCAATGTCGGCATGATCGGCTACAAGTTTATGGGCAAAGCCCATTCCAATGCGTACCGGCAGGTGGGCCGCTTTTTCCCGGAACTGAACGTCGTGCCGCGCATGAAAGCGCTCTGCGGGCGCGACGAAGCGGGAGTAAGCCGCGCCGCTGAGACGTTCGGCTGGGACGAGTACGAAACCGACTGGCGGGCGCTGATCGCTCGCCCCGACATTGACATTGTGGACATCGGTACGCCGGGCAGCCTGCACGCCGAAATCGCAATTGCCGCCGCCGAGGCCGGCAAGCATGTCTTCTGCGAAAAGCCGCTGGGCAACACGGCGGAAGAAGCCAAGCGAATGCTGGACGCCGTGACAAAAGCGGGCGTTCATCATATGATTTGGTTCAATTACCGGGGCAATCCCGCCGTGTCATTCGCCAAGCAGCTTATTGACGAAGGCGTGATTGGACAGATTTACCACTGGCGGGCGCTGTTTTTGCAGGACTGGTGCGTCAACCCCGATGTGCCTTTAGTCTGGCGTCTGCAAAAAGAAACCGCCGGCTCCGGCTCCCACGGCGATCTGCTCGCGCACTGCCTGGATTTGTCGCGCTATCTGGTCGGCGAAATTTCCGAAGTCAGCGGCGTTTTGGAGACGTTTATTAAAGAGCGCCGCGAAGTCGCCGCCACCGACGACCGCATGGGCGGCGTCGCGTCGGGCATCATGGGCGAAGTTACCGTGGACGACGCTTCGCTTTCATTGGCCCGCTTTGCAAGCGGCGCTCTCGGCACGTTTGAAGCCACCCGGTTCGCTTTAGGCCGCAAGAACCACAACCGCTTTGAGATCAACGGCAGCCTCGGCAGCGTGATCTTCAACGCCGAGCGCCCCAACGAGCTGGAACTTTACACCGAAGACACCCGCGCCGGGACGCGCGGATTCCGCACAGTCAG
>CAXTRL010000305.1:0-4712 GCA_964246575.1 uncultured Armatimonadales bacterium | reverse complement strand
AAGCGCGGTCGGCGGCGTGGAAGCGGGCGTCTTCGGCGTGGAACGCCCGGTCCGAGCGGTGGTACTGCCGGTCGGAAGACGAGCGGGAGGTGTGCTGGGCCTGGGCCGCCGGGCTGACTGTCAGCAGAACCGCTACGGCGGTAGAAGCCGTCAAAAGCGAAGTCAAAAAAGTCTTCAAAGAAATGGTCATTGTGTGTCTCCGTATTGTCATTGATGCGAGAATGTAGATCGACGGGAACCCTGCTTCGCCCGCGAAGGGGAACGCAGGCTAAACGCGGATTCCCGACGCCGGGTGGCCGTCCTGAACACGGCCAGCCGTCATGGGGTTGTGAGACCCTGTTTTCTGTGAGTGTTAGCTTTTAGCTTTCTCAACTTCATGCGCCGCGCTAAGATCCTGCCGTGCGCTGCACCGGCGGCAGGTGCGGCAAAGGTGCCGGTTCATCAAGTGCGAGGACGCAACCACGCAGCCGCCCAGGACGACGACCGGAACGGCCCACCGGCCCCATTCCCGCTCTTCGGAAATGCGGCCCAGCGCCAGCAGGAACAGGCCCGCAGCCAGAATGACCAACGCGCGGCGGCTGCCATGTTCGCGGAAGCCGAAGCACAGCGAAGACACGCCAAGCGAAGCAGAGACGGCCAGCAGGCCCCATTCCAGCCGCTCGTCCGCAAGAAACGTCAGGCCGAGCAGCGGCAGCAGCGTGACGACAAGCGGCATCAAAGCGCAGTGAACGGCGCAGGTCAGCGAAGCGACGGCGCCTGCTTTGTCAAGGTCGGGATGCCGTACAGGTCCCACGATGTCAGAAGAATGTCGTGTGTGCATCGGGCGGCTCCTAATGTAAATCCCACATGTTGTCGTCTGGCGACTGA
The DNA here is from genome assembly GCA_964246575.1 of uncultured Armatimonadales bacterium. Taxonomy (GTDB): domain Bacteria; phylum Armatimonadota; class Armatimonadia; order Armatimonadales; family Capsulimonadaceae; genus JANXMY01. The sequence continues at coordinate 3,845 of CAXTRL010000305.1, read as the reverse complement.
TAAGTAGCGGCGAACGGCAGCGCCTTGACATGGCCGTCCGTAAATGAATACAGTCCCCGGCCCGCGTAGCGATGCGTATCGAGCGCCGGCTCCCAATCCGCACAGTACGGATCATTCGGGAACAAGGAGCAGGGCGGGAAGATTTTGCCGTGGCTCCACCAGTACGGGCTGGTTTGATCGCTTTTCTCGTAAGGATCAACGCCGAAATCGAAAAACTCGGAAGTCCAGAACGGGTCGTCGGGCGGAGGCGTCGCCGCAGGAAGCGGGGCGGTGCCGGTTACGACATCCCAGTCTTTGGCTCGCAGTGCGCTGTAGATAGTCTCCGACGGATTGGCGATGGCCGCTTCATTGGTGTTGTTGCAGGTCAGCAGGCCGTTGTTGATGAATGACCCCCACATATACGGCATGTTCTTGGACGGGTCGGACGGGTCCCACCAGACGTTATTTTTGTCCACCGTCCCCCGCCCCATAGAAATATAAGGGTTCAGGGCCTGCTGGTAAAAATGGACGGCCTGCCAGCTTACCACCGTCCAGTTGCCGTTGCCGTCGCTTGCCTGGATGCGCGGGAAGTAGCCGTCATAGTCGGCGCTGTACATCTGGGTTGCCAAAACGATTTGCTTCATGTTGGACAAGCAGACGGTCCGGCGGGCATTTTCGCGGACTTTGGCGAAAACAGGGAACAAGATCGCCGCAAGCACGGCGATAATGGCGATGACGACGAGCAGCTCAATGAGCGTGAAAGCGCACAGCGCAAAAGCGCGGTTCCTGCCGCGCGGCGGTAAAATTTCAACTCGCATGAAAGGCTCCTTGAGGCCCGGCATTTCAGTGCCGGGCCGGATAACAGCTTTCTAGAAGCTGCCGGTGACGCGCAGAATCGCCTGGCGGCCCTGCTGGAAGCGGGTGCCGCTGTAGCCGGAATTGAAGTTCAGGACGCTGACATCGTTGGTCAGGTTCTCAATGTCAAGCTCCAGCCCCACCGGGCCGAACAAATGCGGCTGCCCGGCACGCAGGTTGACAAAATAATGCGAGTTGCGCTGCCCGGCATTCAGGATGTTGGTGTTGCTGGCTCCAATCGGCGCGAGAACGCTGGACGCCTCGCCGCTGCCGTAGTAAGCGTCAAGGCCGGCGAATGCCTGCGACTTGAACGTGTAGCTGACGCCGGCGCTCAGGGTGTTGAGCTGGTCGTGGTCGTTGACAATCGGCGCGGGAGCGCCGGTCTGGTCCAGGCCGTTCGGCTTGGCGATGGAGTTGGTATAAGCAACGTAACCATCCAGTCCAACCGGGCCGCTTGGGACGAAGTTGTAAGACAGCTCCAGACCGTGGACGCCCTGGCTGGTGTACTGCAGCGTCGTGTACGCGCCGAACTGCGTGTACGGAATGAGCAGGCCAGTGTCAAACTCGTTGCGGGCGTTTTTGTAGTAGTACGAGACTTTGACGGACTGCTGGCGGGACAAGTTGTGCAGGGCGTCTACTTCATACAGGTCGGTGGTCTGCGGGACTAGGTTCGTGCCGAGGATCGCCCCCTGGGCCAGCGGCGGCTGAGAAAACAGCTTGTTGTAGCTCAGGCGCACCGAGGTTGCCGGGGTAAACGCATACGCAAAGTTCAGGCGCGGCGACAGGTAATCTTTTTTGACGTTGTCGGGAGACAGGCTCTGCTTGCCGTAGTAAGAGTCATAGCGGACGCCGTAGTTGAGCGTCACCTTGCTGGTGGCCCGCCAGGTATCCTGCAAGTAGCCGGCGTTGTAGTAACCGGAGCGATGGACAAGAACGGTAGGCGCGGCTGCGCCGGGTGTGATGGTGTAGATTTGGTTGCCCAGCACGTCAAGCGTCGGGTTGCCGCTGCCGTCCATCTGAAAAGCGCCGGCGGGCGTGAGGATTGGAGAGTTGGCGGCTTCGGCGTCCAGGGCAAGCTGGCTTTGCGGGATGATGTTGTACAGCTCGTCTCCCGACTGCCGCGTTAAAAGCAGGCCGCCTTTGAACGTGTGCGTCCCCTGCGTTTTGGTCAAACTGCCGGACACTTCCGTTTGGGCGCTTTTGCGCTGGATGGTCGGGTTGAACTCAATGGAATTGTCTGTTGTCGTGAGGTAGCCGGTGGCCGGGTCAACCGAGTTCAGGTTGATGGATGGGTTGTTGTTGCGGATGTCCAGGCGCGACGACGACGTTCCCAGCGACAGCAGGCCGGTCAGCGCCCCGCCGAAGTTGTGCCGGTAGTTCAGCGCTCCGAACTTGTTTTCGTCGTTCTGGTACACGTCTTGGTTTGCGTTCTGCTGCGAGGCGATAGGCAGAACTTGACTGCCCAGCACGGTGGGGTCCGGGGCCGTGCCCGCTTCGCCGCCGTCGGCGTTGCGTGCGCCGCCGTAGCCGAAGCCCTGGCCGACCGGGGCATACCGATCAGGCAAGCCAGCGCGGTTCGCCACCTGAGTTTGGGCGGGCGCGGTGTTGAGCAGCAGGGAAAACTGGTCGTTTCGCCCCGCCTGGTAGTCAATGTTGCCGAAGGCGGTCAGCGCTTTGCCGTGGTTGTGGGCGCTTTGGTCGCCCGGCTGCGGCGCTTCGACGGCGTTGTTGGTAGTGCGGTTAATGAAGTTGAACAAGTAGCGCACCGGCCCGGCCTGTCCAGGCGCGGCCCCGGCCTGGCCGCCGAAGGTCAGCTCCTGGTCTAATGTTGTGTAGCCGCCAGCGCCGATGGAGACTGTTTGGAAGGGCTTGATGGTGCCGGCCCGCAGGCTAAGGTTTAAGACCGCCGCCGTTTCGCTGCCGTATTCCGGCGCGAAGCCACCGGTCTGGATATCTGCGTTTTGGATAATGTCCGGGCTGATGACCGGCCCGGCCCGGCCCTGCAAAGCGCCGGGAACTTGGAAGCCGTCAATATAGATCGTCGTGGACGCATGTTCGCCGCGCGGATGGACGACGTTGACGGACGACTCGACAAACCCCGGCACGGTCAGAAGCAAGCGCGGAAAATTTTGCGGATTTGCGCCGGTGGCTGGAACGGTCCTGTTGAATTGCAGGTTGCGGTCTGTAGACGTTGTGGTTTTGTTTCCGGGAACAAGGACGGTGCTTGAACTGGTCAGAACGCGCTTGGACAGCGTGACATTGATGTCCGTGCTGGTGTCGGCAACGACGGTCACGGTGCGCGTGTCGGTGTTGAACGTGACGATCTGCGTGGTGACGCGCCAAGTACGGATTTCCAGCGGCGGGCTAAGAGCGGTGCCGTCGGCGGCGGAAATGACGTTGAAGTCCGGGTTGACACCGGCGGTGTCATGGAACACAATGTTTGCGCCCTGGACCGGCTTGCCGGCGGCGTCGTGAACCGTGAAGCGCAGGCGTCCGAAAACGTCGGCATGGGCGCTGCCGGCGACAAGCAGGCAGGAAACGGTGAGCAGGCCGGCAAGATGCCGCTGCGTCAAAAGGCGTCGGTGAGTCATGAATGGGTCTCTCTTTGTCGTGTCGTGAGGAATCGCCCGCAGAGCGGACAAAGTCAGGGTAGACGAAACGGCAGAGACGTGATACAATCACCGTGGCAACGGACGTGACAAAAGTCACTCGTGACGGCATCGCGTTCGCCAGGCGCGGGGGTGTTACCAGCACCCCCGCGCTTTTTTCGGCCCCGAACAGGGTATGAAATTGAGTGCCAAGACAGAGTCCCGGCAGAATATCAGAATATCAGAGATTAAAAGTCCCTAAAGAGTTTAGGGGTTAGGAGACGCACGGGGGAGCGCGTGGCGAAGTGTGGTCAAACGGGTGCGGGCACCGAGTCTGCACGCTTGCGGAAAATGCAGGCAGGGAAACGAACACCGGCAAAGGAAGCGGAATCGCAGGAATCTGCGGGCTGAAGAGAGAGTTTT
>CAXTRL010000304.1:0-4719 GCA_964246575.1 uncultured Armatimonadales bacterium | reverse complement strand
TGGAGAGGTCGCATAGTTGGTCTAGTGCGCCCGCCTCGAAAGCGGGTGAGGGTCAAACCTCCGTGAGTTCGAATCTCACCCTCTCCGTTACGAACAAAGAACGCCCGGCTGTTACTCAGCAGGGCGTTTCTTCTTGTCACAGCGCCATCGCCGTCTGCGGCTTCTGCAAAATGACGACGCTTTGGGCTTCGCGGCTGACTTCCTGGCCGTTTAGATAAGTCACGAGGTAGGTCACGCGCTGCGAGCCGGCCACAGACGCGGGGGCGCTGGGATGCACTTTCTCAGTGACCGTCAGCGTCTTTCGGACGCGAACCGTCAGCAGCAGCGGCATCTTCTGGACATTGACCACATCGCCGGGCTTGAGGTGGTTCAAGTTTTTGTTGGGGTTGGCCCGAATGAAGTCTGCCAGCGAAAGATGGAAGCGGTACGCGATGCGTGAGCCGAGGTCGCCGGGACGAACCCTGTAAGTGCGGCTGAGGGGCGGCGTCCAGTAGTACGAGGCGGCTGCGGCGGGATCAGACCGCAGCAGGCTGGTGTCCGCCATGCGCTTTTCAATCGCAGTCGATTGGGTGATCTGCGGCTGGCCTACCACCGGAGCAGCCGGCGGTATCTGCGCCCAATGGTCCTGCACCGCCTTCAAAGTGTCGGTGGCCGCGTCGGGGGTGGGGAACGCAAGGCTCGGATGGTTGTTGACCAGAATGACAAACGCCGGGACACGGAGTTTCAGCAAATGTGTCAACTTCGTTTGCACGGCATTGTCCGGGTCCTGCGGCGCGTCGGGGGCGGCATGAACCAGAGCCAGCTTTTGCAGCCGAACCACAGTTTCCTGAGCAAACGCGCTGCCGACTTTGGCCTGCTCCGCCCCTGCAATCAGCGCACTGGCGGCGGCGGCATTTCTGACTGTGGCAACCGGCTCGCCGTCCACCAGGATCGTGACCGGCTGGCCTTGATGCCGCACATACAAAAACGCCCCGCCGCCTACCAGCAAGGCAGCGGCAAGGCAAGCCGCCAGCACTTTAAAGAGCCGAAGCTGACGCGCGAGAGCGTCAGCTTGCGGTTCATCCGGCTGCCCGGCGGCTGTCTGTGAGGCGTTGGGCATGAAAGTTCCAGGGTATTACCAAGGGCGAGCGCTGGCGACCTGCATCTTTTGCCGCACCTGCTCCATTGCCGCTTGAAGCTGGGTGTCGTTCACGGTGTCTACTATCGCGTCGGGATGGAGCTTGCGGAACGCGGCGTCTTTCCGCAGGCTCGCGTCTGGAATTGTCACATGGACGTTCGGCTCGATGCCTTTGTGGTGGATGTCGTTCTTGTGCGCGGTGTAGTAGTGCTGGGTCGTAATCAGCACCGCCGAGCCGTCGGGCAAGCCTTGAATGGTCTGGACAATGCCTTTGCCGAACGTCTTTTCACCCACCAAAACGCCTGCGCCGGTGTCTTTGATGGCGCCAGAGACGACTTCCGAGGCGCTGGCGCTGTCGCCGTTGACCAGCACGGCCAGCGGGTAATGCAGGTTCAGCCGGTGCTGGGCCGTGTCTACGTCGGTCGGCTCAAGCTGGTCCTGCGTTTCGGTCCGGTCCCGCAGCCAATAAACCGGGCCATCCGGGATAAAGCGGGACGCCACTTCGCGGGCGATGTCGAGCAGTCCGCCGCCGTTTTCGCGCAGGTCAAACACCAGCCCCTTCATGCCCTGCGCCTGCAAAGCATTCAGCGCTTTGCCGACTTGAACGTCGCTTTCTTCGTTAAATGACGACAGCGAAATATAGCCGATCTTATGCACCGGGTCCACCATCGTATACTGCACGACTTCTTGATGCACCGGGGCGCGGACCAAGTGAATGACGACCGGGTGGGGGACGCCGCGCCGCTGCATGGTCAGCGTGACCGGCGTGTTCGCCACGCCGCGAATCAGCTTGACGACATCGGTGTCTTGCAGCTTCAGTGTGGGTGTATTATTCACTTTCAGGATGATGTCGCCCGCCATAATATTGCCCTTCATGGCCGGGGAATTCGGCAGCGGCCTGACGACATATACCTGCTTGGCGGGATTGGTGCCGAGCAACGCGCCGATGCCGACAAACTCATCGTTGTTTTCCTCCTGCATGTCCTTGTAGCCTTTAGGGTCCAGAAAGCGCGTGTAGCGGTCTTTGGTCGCGCCCATCATGCCCCGAATGGCGTTATAAGTCATCTGCGTGCCGTCAATGTCTTTGCCGTAGTAGCTGCCCTTTAGCGTCGCCAAAACATCGGCATAGGTGTCATACGGCGTGTCTGCCGACGCCTGCCCATGCGCCGCCGTCATCAGCGCCCCCGAAAGCCGTGACGGGATCAGCTCCGCCACTGTCCGCAGCGTGTCCATGTTGTGAACACCGCGCAGGTCATTGAATGTCACCCCGCCGACGAACGCCACGCCCAGCAGCGCCGCCGTTCCCGCCGTCCGTCCCAGTATTCGTCCAATTCGCATAAAAATAGTCCTAATCCCACTCGTAGGGGCAGACCCCCGTGTCTGCCCTAATCTTCTTGCCTGCCCTAATCTTCTTGTCTGCTAAAACCGAGCAAACGAGGGCAGACACGGAGGTCTGCCCCTACAGATGCGCTCTTAAACCGGGCTGGTCGGCACACGCGCGACGCGGCCTGACAGCACGCCGACGGCGCGGTCCAGCGGGGCGTCGCCGCTTGTGCTGGGCAGGACAACGTCGGGCTTGATGCCGAGGCCGCCGAAGTCGGTATGAGCGGCGGTCATCAGCTTGCCGACCGTCATGGTGAACCCGGAGCCGTCGGGCAGGGTAATCAGCTTGACGTCGCCGTCGTCGCCGAACGTCGTGGAACCCATCAGCTTCGCGCCCTTACTTTGCAAAGTGGACGCCAGCAGCTCCGCCGTGTTCGCCGTGCCGCCGTTCACCAGTACCACAATCGGGCAGACAATCGCGCCGCTCGGCGTCAAAGCAATTGGCTCCACTTTCTTGCCTTTGGTTTCCAAATAACCCAAAGCGGGGGCCGAAGACAGCTTAGACGCGATTGCCGCGCCGACATCCAGCAACCCGCCGGGCGAATTGCGCAGGTCCAGCACTAAGCCTTTCGGCGTTGGGCCGAAGCCGGCAAGCGCCGTCTCAAAGTCTTTGCCGGCGTCCGGCGTGAACTGGGCGATTTTGATGTACCCAATGCCGCCGGGCAGGCTGCGGGTGGTCACCGGCGATACCACCGTCGGCGCGGACGTATCCAGCGTCATCGCCAGTGGCTGCGGCACGCCGGGCCGAGTCACCGTCAGCGCAAGCGTCTTTGCAGCGGGGTCATCCAGCTTGGTCTGCGCCTGGCTGAGAGACAGTGAAGCGTCAATCTTCTTTTGCAGCATCGTCAGCATTTTGTTGAACGTGACCGGGTCATCCTGCACGGCCTTCAGCGCTTTGGTCTGGGCGTAGACGTAGTTATCGTTGTAGATCCACTGGCCGCTGATGGCGGTCACCGTGTCGCCCGCCTGCAAGCCGGCTTTCTCGGCAGGGCTGCCTGGCAAAGGCGCGACCAGCACCAAGCGGTACTCGGTGTACGCGGGAACATCGCCGGCTTTCGCATGGGGTAAACGCCGCACGGCCAGCGCCGCGCCGATGCCCCGGTATTGGCCTTTGGCTTCGGCATTCAGCTCGGACACTTCCGGCGCTTCAAGAAAACGCGAATCGGGGTCTTGCAGCGAAGCCAGCATAGCGGACGCCGCGCCGTGCGCCATTTGCGCGTCAGTGGGCAGCGGGTCCACGAAGTTACGCTCGAGCAGACGGTACACATCATCAAAAGTCGCAGCCGGGCTGGTATCGGACAGAAAATCGGGGCCGGGAGCATCCGCCGGGGCCGAGCCGGAGGAGTCATGCCCGTTGGGGCCGGCGGCGTTCTGGGCCACTTGATGAAAAGGTGCCGCAGCCGGCTGAGTCGCCGAGGCAAGAACGATGGCCGAAGCTGGCGCAGTTGCAGGCGGCGGCTGGTACAAGTTACGTCCGGCGGCTTGGGCCGGACCGAAATGGGTGCCGGCGGCAAATGTGCCGACTGCCAGCACACCGACAAGCAAGGCACCGGCAGCGCCGGCGGGGTTCAGCTTCAATGAAAATTCTTCCTTCCAAACGCCTAAACTTCTGTGGTTGCGAAGTCTCTTATTATACCATTCGCACCAGGGTCCGTCAATCGGCACCTTTGCAATAAATACGGGCGATTTCGGGTAATATAACACAGGGAAATCTACTGCGTTTACGCTTTTGAGGCGCATCTGGTTCCCAGACCGAGGCTTGTATTCAGGAAGGATTGCTTTCCTCTCCATGACCTATACCGCACTGCCAACAGAAACTGCAATACAAACAGAAAATTCAACGGAAAACACCTTAAACCCAACTATGACTTTTGATCCCCGCGAAGACGCCCTGACCGACCTGCGCGACCGGCTGGCTGCTGATGACGAAGACAACTCAAACCCCGGCACCGAAGCGTCCCCGCTGTCAGCGAACCAGATGCGCGTGACCGACAACCTTTCCCAGCTTCTCGACATTCTGCCGCCGCCGCTGCGGGCTGCGTTGGAGCAGGACGACCATTCGGCAGGCCTCATTGAGATCGTCATGGACCTGGGCCGAGACGCCGAAGCGCGGTTCGCCGACGGCCACGCACTGTGGCTTCAGGAAGGCATTCCGGTCAGTGCTGAAGACATTGAATACGTCACGTCCCGCGTCGGCATGTTCGGCAAAGACAACCGGG
>CAXTRL010000303.1:0-4724 GCA_964246575.1 uncultured Armatimonadales bacterium | reverse complement strand
GTTGACATTGTGCGCCGTGCCGGGTTACAATGCCGGTATGATTGAGAAGGCTGGGCTGAGCGTGGCAATTGACGGGCCGGCGGGGGCGGGGAAAAGCACGGTGGCGCGGCAGGCGGCGTCGGCGCTTGGCTACACCTATGTAGATACAGGCGCGATGTACCGGGCGGTGGCCTGGGCGGTGGTGAATGCCAGGATTGCGCCAGAAGAGAACGCGGCGGTCTGCGGGCTGGCGGCGCGGCTGGAGATTGGGCTGGAACAAGGCCGAGTTTTCGCAGATGGGGTGGACGTGACGGATCAGATACGGACGCCGGAAATCAGTGATTTGACTTCGCGGCTGTCGGCGCTGCCGTGTGTCCGGGAGCGATTGGCGGCTTTGCAGCGGGAGATGGGGCGGCGCGGCGGAATTGTCATGGAAGGCCGGGACATTGGAACGGTGGTGCTTCCTCAAGCGGAAGTGAAAGTTTTTCTCACGGCGTCGCTGGCGGAGCGGGTACGGCGGCGGCGGGAAGAGCTGGGCGAGGCAGGCATTGCGCTGCCGGTGGAACAAATGGAGAAGGACATTGCCGAGCGTGATGCGCGGGATGCGTCGCGCGATGCCGCGCCGATGGTGCCGGCGGCGGACGCCGTGCCGCTTGTCAGCGACGGCCTGAGCGTGGGCGAAGTCGTGTCACGCATTCTGGCGCTGTGCCGCCAGGCGGAGGCTGAGAATGAGTAACGAGACGTACCCGCCGGAGCGGTACACACGCGCGTATGCGATCACGCGCGTTTTCGTGCGCCTCCTGATGCCGCTGCTAGGCGGGATCACGGTGATCGGCGGCGAGAATATCCCAAAGACGGGGCCGATCATTTTAGCGCCGAACCACAGGGCATACATGGACCCGCCCTACTTATCAATGGTCACGAAGCGGCAGTTGCATTTGATGGCGAAGGACTCGCTGTTCAGAGTCCCAGTGTTTGGGCCGTACATCAAGGCGATGGGGGCGTTTCCGGTGAAGCGCGGGTCGGCGGACCGGGGGGCGATCAAGCAGGCCATCGCCGAGCTGAAGGCCGGGCGCGTCATGGGAATCTTCCCGGAAGGAACACGGGCCGATCCGGGAACGCTGCTGCCGGCGGAAAAAGGCTTTGCACTGATCGCCAAGCAAACGGGAATCCCAATTGTGCCGATTGCTTTAGAGGGAACGGATAAAGTGCTGCCAAAGCACGGCGGGCTGCACCGGGCGCATGTCACGGCGACAATCGGCAAGCCGATGACAGCAGTGGAGATGCTGGCGGCGTACCCGGACCCGTCCAAAGACGCCCTCTCCATTATCAGCGAAGCGACCATGCGGGCGATTGCCGCGCTGATGTCGGAGCCGGTGACGCTGCTGGAACCGGAAAGCAAACAGCCGGAAAGCTAAAGAAGCAGGCGAGAAACGAGGCGGATTTGCGAGCATCAGAAGACCAAGTCGGTAAAGCCGTTTATGGCGCGGCGGCGCTGGTATATCTCGGCGTCTGCGTGTCCCTGCTCCGTCACTCTGTTTTCTGGCTGCTCGGTTATGTCGCCGATGATGCGTTTTATTACCTGCAAATCGCGCGGCATCTGGCCGCCGATGGCCGCCCGACGTTTGACGGGCTGAACCCGACCAACGGCTACCATCCCGGCTGGATGCTGCTGATGACCGCGCTGGCCCGCGTTTTCCCAGACCGAGTGGGCCTGCTCAAAGCAAGCCTTGCGGCGGAGTTCGGCTTTCAACTTGCGACAAGCTTGGTGCTGGTTTCCATTCTGCGCCGTTTTGCCGGTGCGTTCTGGGGCTGGATCGCCGGCACGTTCTGGCTTCTTAGCCCGCTGCCGCTGACGCTGGCGCTGTATGGAGTCGAGTCGCCGTTTGCTCAGTTCACTGTTGCCGTCGCTGTTTGGACGTATTTGACGCAGATTGCGCCGTTTCTTCGGTTCGCTACGGCTCCCCTACCCGCGCGGAATCTTCTGGTGTTTGGCTTCAGTTTGACGCTGGCGTTTTACGGGCGCACGGATCAAGTCCTGCTGGCGCTAACGGCGCTGGCGCTGCTGGTGCGGCTGACCTGGACAACAGTAGAGAAAGCGCGACGAGTGCCTGAGTGTGCCCGCGTGCTGCTTTGGACAGGCGGGGCGTTTGCTGTCGCCATGCTGCCCTGGTATGGGTTTTCCCAAGCGACCTGCGGAACGCTGACGCAGGACAGCGGCGCAATGAAGCTGCTGTGGCACATGCATAGCAGTCCCGGCTTGAACGTCCACACGCTGGTACTGGGGCCGCTGAAGTTCACGGCGTTTTTCTGGCTGGCCGCGCCGTTTTGCGGGCTGCTGATTGGGAAATTCACGTCAGGACTTGGCGCGGCGGTCCTGTTGGGACTCACAATTGCCGCGCTTTGGATTGGCGGGCGGCGGCAGGATCGGTCGGAGCAGGCGCCGGAAGAAGCCGAGACTGCTGACGCTTTAACACAAGTGACTCTGTGGCTGGGGGCGTCGCTGCTGCTGTCCGGGCTGGTGTACGGCGCACTGCTGGGGGACGCGCAGTTTTGGCATTTGTCCGTGCCGAGCCTGCTGCTGTTTCTGCTGCTGACAAGCTGGGCCGGACGTTTGGCCCGGTGTTTGACGATGCCCGCACAGATGCGAATAGGCATAACGACTGCCGCCGTGATGCTTGGCGTCTGCTTGTGGCACCGGGCCGAAATAATGCCGCCGTATCCGTGGCAGAGGGATGTGTACCTTTCTGAGCCGCGCTTTGAGGCGCTGCTCCCGGCGTCAGCCAAGATCGGCTGTTTTGACGCCGGCATTCCCGCGTATTTCAGCCCGCGCACGGTAGTCAACTTGGATGGACTGGTCAATCACTCAGCAGTGCCATATTGGAAAACAAACACTTTGGATCAGTATGTTGCGGCGCAGGGTATCGGGTATATCGCCAATGAGCCGGCGACCGTCGCGCACGCCCAGGAGTTCTCCGTGCCGCCGATCCCTTTAACGCTTATGGCTTCCAGTCCGCTGCATGGATGGAACACGGGCCAGAGAGATTTGTGGCGGGTAAAGCCGCAAAAAAAAGACTTCCAAAATGTTTCACAAACCCCTTGACTCTTGCGGCGGCGGATGTCATACTACTCCTCGTTGCCGGCAGCAGAGCCTTCCGGCGATGAGGCGAGTGAAAACAATCCGCAAAATTTTTTACGAACCTCTTGACAAAGCCGAAACGCAATGTCATACTATCCCTCGCTGCCGAAGCAAAGTCTTCGGATGGCGGCTCCAAGCAAAAACAATGAAAAAGTTTTTGCAAAAGGGTTGACAAAGCGGAAACGCGATGTCATACTGTTCTTCGTTGCCGAGCCAAAGTGCTGGTGACTGACGGGGCGAACGGAAATAAGTAATACTATTTTCTGAAACCCTTGACAAGAAGCAAAACTTTCTGATATACTAATTATTGTCGCCGGGCCAAAGAGCTAGTGACAACGCGACGCTGAAAAGCGTTTGCAAAAAAGAATTGAAACTTTCTTGACGAAGGGGTTGACAAAGGCCGCGAGGCTGATGTATACTATCCTTCGTCACTGAGCCGAAGAGCAATGACCTCCGCGCCGCAAGGGCAACCGAGTGGAGGTGACGACAAGCTGAAAAGCGTTCGCGCCAACAGTTTTCTTCACCTGACCAGACGGTTATCCTACGATAGCGTGGTTTTTTATTGTTTCCTTCCGAGGTCTGCAACTGCGGATCGGAAGCGCGGCGATGCACATTGAAAACTAAATAGTGGAATCGTGAAACAAACCTTTGAGCATATATATCTTGCAGTTTACTCTGCAAAACAATATAAAGTAACAAAGAAGCCAAGGAAGTTTTAATCGCTGATCTCTGCAAAGAGTGAAGCAAAAACTGGAACTATGGACCTAGCCGGCCATAGTATCTCAGACAATTCAACAAGTTTGCTAGTAGCTTTTCGGAGCTTTAACAATAACACTTATGGAGAGTTTGATCCTGGCTCAGGACGAACGCTTGCGACGTGCCTAAGAAATGCAAGTCGAACGGATCAGCAGCAATGCTGGTTAGTGGCGAACGGTCGCGTAACACGTGGGCAACCTGCCCTGAAGCGGGGGACAACAACTCGAAAGAGTTGCTAATACCGCATGTGTATCGCTGTGGCATCACAGAGGATACAAAGCCGCAAGGCACTTCAGGATGGGCCCGCGGCCTATCAGCTAGTTGGTGAGGTAACGGCTCACCAAGGCTTCGACGGGTAGCTGGTCTGAGAGGACGATCAGCCGGATTGGGACTGAGATACGGCCCAGACTCCTACGGGGGGCAGCAATTAGGAATCTTGCACAATGGGCGAAAGCCTGATGCAGCGACGTCGCGTGAAGGATGAAATCTTTCGGGATGTAAACTTCTTTTACCAGGGAAGAAATAAATGACGGTACCTGGTGAATAAGCCCCGGCTAACTACGTGCCAGCAGCCGCGGTAATACGTAGGGGGCGAGCGTTGTCCGAAGTTACTGGGCGTAAAGAGCGCGTAGGCGGGTTCTTAAGTGAGGGGTGAAATTCCGGGGCTCAACCCCGGAACTGCCTTTCATACTGGGAACCTTGAGTGTGGGAGAGGCGAGTGGAATGGTCGGTGTAGCGGTGAAATGCGTAGATATCGATCGGAACACCCATGGCGAAGGCAGCTCGCTGGCCTATAACTGACGCTGAGGCGCGAAAGCGTGGGGAGCAAACAGGATTAGATACCCTGGTA
>CAXTRL010000302.1:0-4756 GCA_964246575.1 uncultured Armatimonadales bacterium | reverse complement strand
TCTTGCAGGAGCCGCAGCCGGCGCCGGCGCGGGTGGCTTCCATGACCATCTTCAGTGACCGCTTGCCGCCTTCAACGCATTTGCGGATTTGGCCTTTCGAGACGCCGTTGCAGTTGCAAATTTGGGCGCTGTCCGGCATTTCCAGCATGGTTGCCTGGGTAGACGGTGCGCCCATGTCAAACAAGAGTGATAAGCGCTCTTCGGGCAGCGGCGTTCCCCGGTCAAACGCCTGCATCAGATAGGCAACTTTGTTCAAGTCGCCCAGCATCATGGCGCCAATCAAGATGCCGTCCCGGATAATCAGCTTTTTGTACGTGCCGCGCTTCGGCTCGGCAAACGTCACCACTTCATCGCGGTCATCCTGCGGCTCGGTGACGCCCATCGACGCAAGCTCGACGCCCATAACTTTGAGCTTTGTGGCGATCTTAGATCCGTGGTACGCGGCATCTAAATTGCGGCCCGTGATATGGTCCGCCAGCACCGCCCCCATTTCCCACAGCGGCGCGACTAATCCATAAACGCGGCCCCGGTGCTGGGCACATTCGCCGACAACATACACATCGGGGTCGTCCACCGAGCGCATCTGGTTGTCGGTGACAATCGCCCGCTCCACCGAGAGGCCGCACTCCGCGCCGATTTCGGCGTTCGGCTTGATGCCTGTTGAGATAACCACCATGTCGCAGTCTAAAGTTGTGCCGTCTTTGAACTCTAAGCCCGTGACGCTGTCATCGCCCAAAACCCGTGTGGTCGCTTTCATGGTATGGACATGGATGCCCATCTTTTCCATGATGCCCTTTAGAATGCCCCCGGCGGCGGAGTCAAGCTGCTGGTTCATCAAGTGGCCGGAAATATGGATCACATGGACTTCGACGCCGTAGTTGATCAGTCCCCGCGCCGCTTCCAGCCCCAGCAGGCCGCCGCCGATGACGGCGGCTTTTCGGCACTTGGTCGCATAACCCGCAATTTTGTGGCAGTCATCCAGCGTTCGGAATACAAAAACGCCGTGCTTGGTCTCGCCCTCCGGGGTTTCTAAGCCTTCCATCGGCGGCACGAAGGGCCGAGAGCCAGTCGCAATCAGCAGCTTGTCGTAGTCCGTGATCTGGCCGTCATCGGAATGAACTTGCTTGCGGGCGCGGTCAATATGCTGCACTTTCGCCGGAGCATGAAGCGTCACGCTGTTTTCGGCGTACCATTCCATCGGGTTCAAGAAAATGTCGGCGGCATCTTGAGTCCCGTTCAGGACATTGGACAATAAGATGCGGTTGTAGTTGCCATACGGCTCGTCGCCGAACATGGTCACGTCAAACTGTTCGCCGCCGCCTCGCGCCAGTATTTCTTCCACAGTCCTCGCCCCGGCCATGCCGTTGCCGATGACGACTAATTTTTGCTTATCGCTCATAGAATTAAACCTCCACCAAGCCAATGTCTAAAACAACCGTGCCTGAGACGCCTTCCGGGGCGGCAAGGAACGCTTCCAGCTTGGTTCCCGACATCATGTCTTCCACCACGGCCAGCGCGACATGGACATCGCCGCGTGCCGCAACCGGGAAGTAGCGCATCGGTTCGCCGTCGCGCATCAGCACGACGTACACCATTTCCGCCGACGAGTTGCCGGCCCGGAAGTAAACAAACTGGGTCCGCTTGCCGACCGGGACGGTGTAAGTTAGCCCGCCGGAAATCGGGTGGGGGTTGGTGAGGCCGTGGCCTTCAAAGGCGAACACGCCTTGCAGTAATTTTGGTTTTGAGTACATTGATTTAAGGTTTCCTAAACAAGAGCCGGGGTTGTAGAAAACCCCGGCAAGAAATGTCCTGCGGACACGGAGAGGCCAATTCCATCGTCTTACATCTTCGTCCGAAGGACGCTTCTGTGCCGGGGTTTTCTACAACCCCGGCATCAATGGCTACGCCATTTCTAAATCCGCGCCGTCCGGGCCGACGAGAACACGCTCGCGAACCGGTTCGCTGGCTTTCGCCACGCCGCCTTCGCCGAGCCAGGACTGCTGCCAGCCGGGCGCGGCCTGCCGCAGAACGATCAACCCGATAGCGGCAATCGCGGAAAAGGCGAAGAAGCCCGCGCCGTAGGTGCCGAAGCTGTCATGCAGAATGCCCATGTTCAGGTTCAGGTAGTAGCCGCCGACCCCGCCCGCCGCGCCGACAAGGCCGGTCATCACGCCGATTTCCGTGCGGAAGCGCTGCGGGATCATCTGGAACACCGAGCCGTTGCCCATGCCGAGGCAGCCCATGAGGAGGAACAGCATGACAAATGTCACCCACATGTTCGTAATCAAGAACCCGATGCCAAGCGCCATGACGCAGGCTGTCGTGTACATCACAGTCAGCATCCGGATGCCGCCCAAGCGGTCCGCCAGTGCGCCGCCGACCGGGCGCAGCAGGGAGCCGGCGACGATAAACAGCGCGGTTCCCCAGCCGACCGTGGCTTTCGGGAAGTCATACTGGTCCACAAAGAACTTGTTCATGAAGTATGACAAGCCGACAAAGCCGCCGAAGGTTACAAAGTACAGCAGGCAGAAGCGCCAAGCATCCGCCTGAGCCAGCACCCGCACAAAGTCTGCGCCGGTCGCGGCCTTGGCTTTTGTGGGCGGGTCTTTCGCCATCACGGTGAAGACGACAAACACAATCGCGACCGGGATCATCAGCAAGCCCAGGACTGTGTGCCAGCCGTAGGCTTTCGCCAGCATCGGCGCAAAGATCGTCGCCAGCACCGTGCCGGAGTTGCCCGCGCCGGCAATGCCCATCGCCAGCCCTTGCAGGTGAGGCGGATACCAGCGGGACGCCAGCGGCAAAGCAACCGCGAATGATGCGCCGGCCAGTCCGAGGAAGAACGCGACAAAGACCAGCGAGTTAAAAGTGGTGGCAAGCTGCCAGCCAACGAACAGCGGCAGCAGGGTACCGGCCATAGACGCGACGCCGACACGCTTGGAGCCGAAGCGGTCCGAAAGAATGCCGAGCAGAATGCGCCAAAAGCCTGCCGCCAGCAGCGGGATCGCTAGCAGGCCGAGCGCGACCTTCGCGGGGTAGCCGTTGGCGACCGGCTGGAAGGCCTTGCCGTCTTTTTGGAGCGCCGCCAGCGGCTTAAGGCCGATGACGTTGTCGTTGGGGTTGCCGACAGCGCCCGGCGCTTGGGCAATCTGAATAAACTTGGACTGGGCATTCACGGCGGCGATGGTTGCCGGGTTGGAATTGTCCACAACAAACTTTTCAAGGGGCTTGTCGCTTGGCTTAATCGTCGTCGGCGTGCCGGGCTTGATCAGCAGGTTGTAGACGTTCTTCGGCTGGTCGGCTTTGAGCTTCGGGTTCTGCTTCATCGTTTGCGGGCCTTTAACGACCAGCGTGTAAGGAGCCGTTTTGGAAATCAGCGCCGAGGGCGTGACCCGCAGGTTGGCGCCGGTGAGCAGGGCATCGGTGGTGATAAACGGTGCAATCGCGCCAAGAATGACCCAGACCATAAACGAAACGTCGAAGTGCAGAAACGCGCTGAACAACGAGGGCGCATGACCACTGTTTTTCAGGTCACTAAGTTTCATGTTGTCTCCTTGAATAAATAAGTGAACTCTTTAGCATAAAATAGGAGACGCAGCATTGCGCTTAAAACTTGTCAGGAACCGGCATTCGCTTCCGGTGCTTTTTCCACCCGAACCGCGCAGACCTTGAACTCAGGCATCTTGGAAACCGGGTCAAGCGCGGGGTTGGTGAGATTGTTCGCGCAGGCGTCGCCGCCCCAGTGGAACGGCATGAAAATCGTGTCTTGGCGAATGGTCGGCGTCAGCCGCGCCTGGACATGGGCCGAGCCGCGCCGGGTGGTAAGCCTGACGCCGTCGCCGTCGCTGATGCCGAAGCGCTTTGCTAAGCTGGGGTGCATCTCGGCATAAGCTTCCGGCGAAATCGCGTTCAGGGCGGCAACGCGCCGGGTCTGCGTTCCCGACTGGTACTGGGCCATCAGGCGGCCCGTGGTCAGGTACAGCGGATAATCGTCGCTCGGCTCCTCGGCGGCGGTGCGGTGATGGACCGCATGGAACTTGGCCTTGCCGTCCGGGTGGGCGAATCGGTCTTGGAACAAGCGCGGCGTTCCCGGATGGTCTTCCGACGGGCAGGGCCAAAAAACGCCGTTCTCGGCGTCAATACGCTCGTAAGAAATGCCGGAATAGTCGGCGGGGCCGCCCGCGCTGGCCCGGCGCAGCTCCTCAAAAATGGCGGCGGGGTCATCGGTCGGAAAGAACCGGCCCGCGCCGAGACGCGCCGCCAGCGCTGACACGATAGCGGCGTCGGTGGAGACGCCTTCCGGGCGCGGGGCCGCCTGCCTGCGGTGGATGACGCGGCCTTCTAAATTGGTCATGGTGCCGGACTCTTCCGCCCACTGAGCAATCGGCAGCACGACATCAGCCATTTGCGCCGTTTCCGAGAGAAAGATATCGGACACGCACAGAAAATCAAGAGCACGCAGGCGCTCCTGGACATGCAGGGCGCGGGGCGCGGACACGGCGAGGTTAGAGGCCATGACCAAAAGGGCGCGGATGCCGCCGTCCTGCCCCAGCGAATTAATCAACTCATACGCGGACTTGCCCGGCCCCGGCAGCGTATCCGGGTCAATGCCCCAAACGCCGGCCACATGGGCGCGATGCTCCGGGTTGTCAATCTTGCGGTAGCCGGGCAACTGGTCGGCTTTTTGCCCATGCTCGCGCCCGCCCTGGCCGTTGCCCTGGCCGGTCATGCAGCCGTAGCCGCAGTGGGGCTTGCC
>CAXTRL010000301.1:0-4756 GCA_964246575.1 uncultured Armatimonadales bacterium | reverse complement strand
GTGTAAATCGTTCCCATCAGCGTCTTCTCGACCGAGCCACCGCCTTGAATGGCCTGCATGGCCTGCGTGATCTGCTGCGCCTGGGCCAGCTTGCCCTGGTCCAGCATCAATGTTTTCGTGCGGTTCAAGTCCTGCATCACTTGAGTCCGGTCCAGCGCCTGCGTTTTCATGCCCATAACGGTCTTGTCCAGCGACCGGGCCGCGCGAGCGACTTCAATTTCAGACTGCACGCGCGGGTTTTTCCCAGCCCCGATCTTGAGCTTGTCCGCCGTAAACTCCATCAATGCGTCTGCCGTGATTTTCTCCTGCCGGCCCGTCAAGGCGTCGTCATACAAAAGCTCGGCTTGAGCAAGGCGGTACATCCCCGCCGGACGCGGCGTTGCTTCCAGTTCCCACAGCGACGACAGCCCGGTTTCGGCTTCCACGTCAATCAAGGTCACTTCGGCGGAACGCTGCCCCAAGACCGGCTGCTGGCCGTAGACTTGGCGCACGGAAACGCCGCGCGAAAGCGCCAGCCGCAGGCGCAGGTTGCGGGCGGTGATTTTCATCAGCGTGTCCAGCTCACGCCGGAACACTTCAGGGATCAGCTCCGGGCGGGCGATGTAGTAGTAGTTGCCGCCGGAGCGGCGGGCGATGCCCGCCATCAGCTCTTCGTTGTAATCGGGGCCGAAGCCAAGCGCCGTGACCGTAATCCCGCGCCCCTTTTGCTCGGCGACTTGGCCGACAATGGACGAAAAATCACGTGGCCCGGCGGTCGGCTCGCCGTCGGTTAAGAGCAGCACCCGGTTCAGCGTGTTTGCGGTCTTCACCGACGCGACCTGCTGGCACGCGGTCATCAGCCCTTCGTACAGATTGGTGGTGTTGCCGGTGTAGATGCGGTTGATGTAGTCTTTGACCAGGGCTTTGTTGGCGACCCGCCGGGCCGGCATGATCACATCCGCGCCTTCTTCAAATGTGATCACGCTGAGAATGTCGTCGGGTTCCAGCAGGTCTACGACATACGCGCAGGCCCGCTTGGCGTAGTCCAGCGGCTCGCCTTCCATTGACCCGGAGCGGTCAATGACAAGTGAAATGTTCAGCGGCGAACGTATTCCGCCCATTCCCGCCTGCCCGGCCCGGATGTCAAACAGGAAATGCTCGCGCACCAAATCTGACACCGGCCCATACGCGCTGCCCGCCGTCGCACTCAGAGTCAGCGCCCGTGGCGCTGCCGCCGGGGCAAGACTCATCCGCGTCCGGTCCGGGTCGCCGCTCATCCGGGTCCGGTTTGGGTCCGCCGCCGGAGCGTCCGTCGTCAGCCGCGTGCGGTCCGGGTCACTGCCGCTGTCCAGTGGAAGCGGCGCAAGTATTCGCGTTTTGTCGGGATCAGCCATGTGTGTCTTTATTATAACAAAAGACAGGCGCAATGTCTAGGGGTTCTATCCGCCCAGCACCGGCTCGCCCGACGACGGCCAGCGGCGGGCCAGAACTTCATGCAGCGCCAGGCACGCAATCAGCCACGGCACGCCCGCAATCCAGCCCGCCAAAACATCTGTCGGATAATGCACCCCGACATACACCCGCGACACGCCGATTGCGACAACAACCAGCACCGTCAAAATCCGCACGGCCAGCCGCGCCCAAGCGTTTCGGCACAAGTGCATCAGAAAATACCCTAGCAGGCCGTACACCACCATCGCAATCAGCGAATGGCCGGACGGGAACGAAAAGCCCGACTCATGCAGCAGCGGCGCGAAGAAAGAAGGCCGAGGCCGCTTGATAAACAGCTTGACGCACTGAATGATAATCCCCGACCCGATAATTGCAACCGGCATTGTCCACGCCGCGCCCCGGACCTTGCGCCAGAAAATGCCGACAATCGCAGACACCAGCGCCACGCCCGCAATTACCGGCGGTGATCCCATCCGGGCCAGCGCTTTTGCGGTCTCAGTTAGCCAGTGCGCCCGGTGGTGGTACATAAAATAAAGAATGCTGCGGTCAAACGGCGTCACCTGCTTGCCGTGGTCCTGCACAAAGTCAAACAAGCGGGCAAAGGCCAGCGTAAACACAATGCTGCAAACGATGCCAAGTGCAAGGTGGCGCGACGCAATCTGCGGCGCAGTCTGGGTGGCGTTGGCCCGGCTGACTGCCTGTCCGGCATTCTGGAAAGCGTTCATAGTCAAGAATTATACCCAAGTTCCCCCAAACACTCTTGCGGAACGCACTTGCGGAAAGCCGTGTTTATAAAGTATACTGCAAAGTTACCTACTCCAGATTGGCCCACTTCACCGGCCCGCCGCTGGGTGTTCCCACGGCACAGAAAGACACACACATGAAATCCGGCATCCATCCCAACTACCACGACGCCTCCATTACCTGCGGCTCGTGCGGCCATGTCTACCAGACCAAGTCCACCGGCGGCGAAAAGCTGACCACGGAAATCTGCGGCAACTGCCACCCGTTCTACACCGGCAAGCAGAAACTGCTTGACAGCGCCGGCCGCGTGGACAAGTTCCTGTCCAAGTACGGCATGAAGAAATAGCAGCTCCCAGTCCCCTTTCCGCGTGTCCCAACAGACGCCGCAGAAAGGGGACTGTTTTTGTGCCAAAGGCAATTTTGACAAGGCAATTCTTATGCCACAGCCCCCCATAGACGAACGCACCCAGTACGGCGGCCAGGCCGTTGTTGAAGGCGTGATGATGCGCTCCCCGCGCTTCTTCGCCATCGCCTGCCGCCGCTTGTCCGATGGAGAAATCGTGATCAAGCTGGAACCCGTGGAAAAGCACGTCGGCGCGTTCCAGTGGCTCAACAAGCCGTTCCTGCGCGGCTCTCTCGCGCTCGTAGATGCGATGGCGCTCGGCATTAAAGCCTTGACCTACGCCGCCAATGTCCAGGCCACCGACACGTTTGCCCAAGCGGAAATGCCCGCCGCTGGGGCCGCGAGTTTAGCGATGGGCGAAGGCATTGCCGGAAAGACTGTAGGCGAAAAACAGGCGTCTCCCGACGGCACCATCAACGGCATTGCCATCGGTGCAACCACCGTGCTGTCGCTTGCGCTCGGCTTCGGCTTGTTCTGGGTGCTGCCCGCGCTTGCAACCGACAAGTTCCTGCCCGTGCATGGCCGCCTGCTGTCCAATCTTGCCGAAGGCGGCATTCGTTTAGCCATTTTCTTTCTTTATATCGCCGCCATCTCCCAGATGGCCCATATCCAGCGCGTTTTCCAGTACCACGGGGCCGAACATAAAGCTATCAACACGTTGGAGCGCGGCGCGGCCATGACCGTGGAAAACGCCCGCGCCTCCGACCGCATTCACCCGCGCTGCGGCACAAACTTTATTTTTATTGTCCTCATGACTTCTATTGTCGTGTTCTCGGTCGTCCCACGCCATCCCTTTTCGGAAGGCATCGGCCCTGTCCTAGAAACCGTATTATTGCGCCTCCTCTTGCTGCCAATTGTTGCTGGCGTCGCCTACGAGATACTCAAATGGGCCGGCTCAAACCGTGACAAAGCCTGGGCGCAGGCGCTCATCGCCCCCGGCCTCTGGACTCAGTATTTGACCACCCGCGTTCCCGACGACTCCCAGCTCGAAGTCGCCATCGCCTCTTTGGACGCCGTCTGGAAGGAAGAACATGATGGCACGGGATTAGCCGCTGCCGGCAAGCGCGGCGAAGAACCGGAGCCAGTGATTGCGTAAATGACCCTATGCCATAAATGGCACGGCTATACGGCCTTCGGCCACGAAACACCCACTTCGCGGGGTTAAGATAAAGCCACTGAAGAACGGTTCCTAGTGCCGCGAAGTGGTACTTCGTGGCGTCTTCGCCCAATAGCCGTGTGTTTCAACACATGGTTCCAACGCGGCATGGCTCAAAAATTATGGCAACCTACCCGCACGAAGAAACGCCGCTGACGGAACACGAAAAAGCCGCGTACCGATATTTGTTATATCAGGCCATGCTGGATATTCGGATACTTTGCCAGCCGCGACTCTCCTGGAACCCGAGGGTATGGTATCGGCAGTACCGAAACAGCCGTATCGCAGGAAAAACCGCGAATTGGCTACACAATTTAGCAGGCTGCTCAGTGCACGATTTTGGCTGCTTTGACGCCTACTGGTTTTGGCAGGAATACAATAACCTTAGCCAGCGGTTCATCGAGTTCAGGCCAGGTTATTGGATGGATTACCGCCGCCGCTACAACGACCACCTAGCGAGACTGAAAAAAGAACAAAAGAGCGCCTAGCGCATTGCGAGAAAAATTACTATGTTTGAGAAACTAGCTGAAGTTGAAGAATTGTACGAAGAATTAGAGCGCCGCATGGCCGACCCCGAATTGGTCGGCGATATGGACGAGTACCGGCGGGTGCATAAGCAGTACAGCGACCTGACCGACATTGTCGCCAAGTACCGGGCGCACAAAGAAGTCCTGCGCCAACTCGCCGAAACCGAGGACATGCTGCGCGGGTCACTCGACGACGACCTGCGCGACCTCGCCCAAACCGAGTTTGACGACCTCAAAGCCCAGCGGGCGGCTTTGGAGCAGGACATGAAAGTCATGCTGCTGCCGAAAGACCCCAATGACGAAAAAGACGTGATCCTAGAAGTGCGCGGCGCAGAAGGCGGCGACGAAGCCGCCTTGTTTGCCGGTGAGCTGCTGCGGATGTACCTGCGCTACGCCGAAAAGCGTGGATGGAAAGTGGATTTGATCAACTCGTCGGAAACCGGCAACGGCGGCTACAAAGAAGCGGTGGTCGAAATCCATGGCGAAGGCGCGTAT
>CAXTRL010000300.1:0-4793 GCA_964246575.1 uncultured Armatimonadales bacterium | reverse complement strand
GACATCTTTTACACGAAGCAGGGACAGGGCGGCAGTCCCATCGTGCTGCTGCACGGGCTGTACGCGGGCGCGTCAGGGTATGAATGGCGCAAGAATTTTGATGCGCTTTCGGAGCATGAGCTAGTGTATGCCCCAGACTGGCTGGGGTTTGGATTGTCGGACAAGCCGCGCATTCGGTATACGGCGGCGCAGTATATTGAGCAGCTTGGTCAATTTCTGCGCGAAGTGGTCAAAGAGCCGTGTACGCTGATCGCGTCGTCGCTGGCGTCGGCCTATGCAGTTCAAGCGGCTGCCGATCAGCCTGAATTGGTGCAGACGCTGGTTTTGATCTGCCCGACGGGATTTCGGCACCTGGCGAAAGCGCCGGACGCGAGGACCGAGGCGAATTATCGCTTGACGCACGCGCCGCTGCTGGGAACGACTCTGCATAATGCCGTCACTTCGCTGGCGGGCCTGCGGTATTATTTGATGAACCAGACGTATTTTGACCCGTCGCTGGTGGATGACGCACTTTTAGATCACTACTCAACGGCAGCGCATCAATACGGGGCGCAGAATGCCCCGCCGTCGTTTTACAGCGGCCTCTTGAACCACAGCGTCGCCGACGTGTTTCCAACGCTTACCCAGAGTACGCTGCGGATTGTCTGGGGCCGCGAAGCCCGATTGACCCCGCTGTCCGACGCCGAAGCGTTCCTTGCCGCCAATTCCCGCGCGGAGCTGACCGTGCTGGACAAAAGCGGCATTCTGCCGCATGACGAGCAGGCGCAGGCGTTCAACCGTCTCGTAATTTCCCTGCTGACGGAGCAGGAAGCGCGTACTGCCGCAGACCCTTTACACTAAATGACACTTGAAGGAGCCGATTGACGATGGCACAAAACAGCCCCAAAAGCAGCCCGAACGGCAGCGCCCAGCGCAGGCCGCCGGTCCCGCTGACCCTAGTTGACCAGAGCGACGAGATTGATGACGACGAAGAAACGTACATTGTGGTCGGTGAGGCCGGTGAAGATGTGGCGTTTGAGGTATGCGAAGATCTGGAAATCGCGCTTGGCGTCCGCGACGCCATGCTGGAAGACGGCTTCGCCGTGAAGCTCTACCAGGCGGTTGAAATCGAAGTCGTTTCCGATGACGAC
This sequence comes from uncultured Armatimonadales bacterium, assembly GCA_964246575.1. GTDB lineage: Bacteria > Armatimonadota > Armatimonadia > Armatimonadales > Capsulimonadaceae > JANXMY01. The sequence continues at coordinate 3,663 of CAXTRL010000300.1, read as the reverse complement.
GCGCCGGTGCGGCCTGACGGCGCGGCTTAAGCCGCCTTTACTCACGCGGCGCAGGCACGGCGGGTGTTTCTTGCGCCGGCGGCTCCCGGCGGCTGAGGACCAGCGGCTTCGGCGAGACCAGCAGCGGCCAGCAGGGCGCTGGGGTCGGCCCCGGCTCTGCTGGGGTCAATGTCAGGTTCCCCTGGTTGTAGCTGACCGTGTACGCCGCCGCATCGCGGTACCAGGGTGCATGAGAAAACGTAGACGGCGGCAGCGCACGCCCATTGACGCTCAGGCTGGTGCAATGGACTGTTAGGCGGCTGCCGCTGAGTGCATACGTCCCCGATCCGCCCATCGCCCCGGTCGGAAATGTGAGGACGATGCCGGCGCGGTTATAAGGCAGGAAAAACACGGCAGTCCGCATGGTCTGCTTGTAGGGCCGTTCCGACACATCGTTCCATACTACGTTCCCCACCCATTTGCCGCCCAGCGTGTCCACTTTTACGGTTTCGTGGCGAAAGCCGCTAAAGAACAAAGCCAGGGACACGGCCAGAGCGCAGGCAGTAATGCCGGCGGCGGTTCGTTTCTGCCGAACCGAAAATTGTTTCATAAGCAAAATATATTCAAGGGCAAACTGAAATACAAGGATGGAGAATTGAACTCCTGCGCTTTTATGTCGGCCCTTCCGTCTATTCGGATTCAGACCAGTCGCCGACATACAGCACTTCTTCTTCCAAAGTCACGCCAAAACGCTCATACACAAGCGACTTGACCCGGCCCGCCAGCGCCCGCAGGTCCGAGGCCGTCGCGCCGCCGGCGTTGACCAGAAAGTTTGCGTGCTTTTCGGACACTTCCGCGCCGCCGACCCGCAGGCCCTTGAGGCCGCAGGCTTCACTTAAGAACCCTGCCGGGACCACGCCCGCCGCTTTCATGCCCGCCGAAAGCGTATCTAAACTTTCAGCCAGCGCACGGCTTTGGACGTTCTTGAAGAACGATCCCGCCGACGGCGCATACGGCTGTTTGGCCCGGCGCTGGGCTTGATACTCTTTGGCCTGGGCGACAATCGTATCCGGGTCGCCGCGCTCGGTCAGAACCAGGGTGCAGGACAGCACAACAGTCCCGTCCCAGCCGCTCCGGCGCAGGCGGCTGTCGCGGTACGAAAATGCCATCCATTCCGGGCCGACCGTTTGGTCCCGCCCATTCGAAAAGACCCGCACCGACGATACCAGCGGCCCGATATTGCCTCGGTACGCTCCGGCATTGGAAACCAGCGCCCCGCCGACCGTGCCGGGAATGCCGATGGCCCATTCCAGTCCTGCATAGCCCGCCCGTGCCGTCTGCAAAAACAGCGAGCCGAACGACACGCCGCTTTCCGCACGGGTTTCATCTCCGACGGTGCAGCCTTTGCACCGGTTTTGGATCACCAGGCCGTCGTAGCCGGCGTCGCTCATCAGCAGATTCGAGCCGTGACCAATAAACAGGTAGGGCAGGCTGGTCTCGGTACAGATTTCCAGCACTCGCGCCAGCGTTTCCACGTCCGACGCCTGCCAGAACCAACGCGCCGGGCCGCCGACTTTCAAGGTCGTGTGCCGGGCCATCGGCTCGTTCCGCTTCAGCGTCTCGCCGAGCATTTTCACCAATTGCGTATCCATTTGCATAGTCGGTTTATAGTGTATCACAAGGACGCCCTACTTGGCAAGGTTTAGCATAGGCTGCCGCACGGCAAGAATGGCGTGGAGGAATAATCTAATGAGTACCGAACCACAAAGCAACCGGCTGCCGCTGCTGACGCCGGACGAACTCAGCCCAGCCCAAAAGCAAGTGTACGACAAAATGATGCAGGAGCAGGTGCCGTGGGCGACCAAATCCGGCTTCACCGCCGCGGCGCCGGACGGCAAGATGCTGGGGCCGTTCAACGCGCTCTTGTACGGCCCGGAAGTCGGGCAAGCATATTTGGACTACTTCACGGCGGAGAAAAAGAACACGTCACTGCCGGAGCGCGTCCACGAAATCGTCATTTTGGCGGTCGGCGCGGCCTGGAACTCGGCGTATGAGCTGTACGCGCACACGGCAGTCGGCAAAAGCGTCGGCCTGCCGACTGACGTGATTGAGGCCATTGTCGCGGGACAATCGCCGGAAGGCGTCTCCGAGCAGGAATCCAGCGCCTACGAGTTTGCCCATCAGCTTGCCGCCGCGCACCGGGTAGACGCGGCGGCATATGCACGGGCAAAGACGGCGTTCGGCGACAAAGGCTTGGGAGACCTTGTCATGCTGGTTGGCCTGTACCTCGTCACCTGCGCCGCGCTGAATGCGTTTGAAGTGCCGGTGCCGTAACAGCGAGCCGAAGCAAATATAAAAAAGCGGCGTCACGAAAGCAAAAGCGCGTAATCTTGTGCAAAGCTGTCAAAGGGACGCGGCGGCTTGCCGGCTGCGTCCTGTACCCTAGAAGCGATTGCCGCAGCTTCCCCTCGGCGGTAATGGGCGTAGTCTTCAATCAGGCCGTCAGCCTGCCAAGCGGGCATTCCCATTCCAGCCAGAGCTTCGCGCATGGAAGCTGGGGGAACATCCACAAACGCAATTTTGCGCCCAAGTGTGCTGCTGAGGCGCTCCGCCATCTCAGCGTGGGTCAACGCCTGCGGGCCGGTCAGGTCGTAGGTTTTACCTGCGTGCCCCAGTCCATCAGCGCCGCTGCCGCGGCGGAAGCAATGTCGCGCACATCCACGACACTGACTGCGGCGTCACCCGCTGCGGCGTAGAAGGCGCTTTGATTTCTGATCGTTTCGCGGAAGCCGAGCAGGCCTTACATAAAGAGGTTAGGACGCAGGAATGTATACGCCATGCCGCTGTCACGGATCGCCGCTTCAACGGCGGCGTGGTAGCGCAGAAAGCGCACCGGAGAATCTTTGTCGGCGTGAAGCTGAGACAGCTTGACAACATGCGCGACACCGCTTTGCCGGGCCGCCTTCACGAACGCCATCTGCTGGGCTTCGGCATTCTCTGTGGAGTTTGTGAGAAGAAACGCTCGCTCGGTGCCGTCAAGCGCAGCGAGCAATGTTTCCGGGTGATCAAAATCACCTTCCACAACTTGGACATTCGGCGCTTGAGTCGCCTCCGTTCGCTTGGGTCCGTGGACCATAGCACGGATGGGAATGCCGCCCGCCGTCAAAATTTTCAAAAGTTCGGTGCCGTTATTGCCGGTCGCGCCTGTGATTAAGATCATCAAAGTTTCCTTTCGAGTTTGATTACGTTCTGTCTATAAAAGATGCCTGGTTTTTCCTGCTAGGTGTTTCCCCTTGCCTGTGCCGTCAGGGCCGGACGGTGTTAGGCATCCGGCACTTTTTAGTGCCGAGTTCTTCAGCCCTGAGCCTTGAACCAATCGACCGTTTTTTGGGTGCCTTCCGCCACTGGCGTTGCTTTCCAGCCGAACGCATTCTCAAAGCGGCAGGAGTCTACAATCTGCGGCTCTGTGTACTGGTAAAACATTTCCACCATCTCGTGCATCGTCGGGTTGAACAGGCCCATCGCCTGAACAGCAACTTTTGGGATCGCCGTGATCTTGACAGGCTGGCCGAGCGCCACGCCGATGAGGCGGAGCATTTCTCGCGTTGAGACCGCCGGAGCGACCGGCAGGAGCCAGGCGCGGCCCAGCGCTTCCGGGCGCTCCCCAAGTGTGGCAAGCCCACG
>CAXTRL010000299.1:0-4798 GCA_964246575.1 uncultured Armatimonadales bacterium | reverse complement strand
TAGGCGCGGTCAGCGGCTCGGCGTACCGTTTGAACGCCGACATGGCCCTGGGCCGGGGCATTGCGCTCACGGCTTACGGCAAGCACACGGACACCGGCTTTTCCAACGACGCCGCCGAAAGCTATGTGCCGGGCCAGACCCGCTACGGCAGCGAAATCGCCGCGCCGCTGTCGCCGACCACCCGCCTGCGGGTGCAGGCCGACCATGAGGACGACAAAGGTCTGGCGCCGCAGCCGGCAGAGACCTTGACCGGCATCCTGACGCCCGGCAGCGCTCCGGCGGCGGGAACGCCGGTGGACAACAGCCTGCAAACGGTCTCGGTCAGCGTGGACCAGCAGATTCAAAAGGCGCACGTTTCGGTGGGGTTAATTGATCGCCGCCGGACAGACCGCATTGCCGGCTCCGGCTTGGGAGGCAATTCGGATCAATTAGAAACGCGGCTGGACGCGCCGCTCAAAAAGAACCTGTCTTTGCAGGCGCAGAACGACACGTCGCTTTCGTCCGGCACAGATGCGGTTTACACGGACCGAACCCTGGTCGGGCTGGCTTGGAAGCCGAAGCCGGGCGTGGACGTGCGCTTGTCCCAGCAGTTCTTCGGGCGCGGCCAGTACAACGGGCATTCGGTGACAAGCCTGGAAGCCGGTGCGGAGCATAAAGGCGCGGATGGGATGCAGATGTCGGAGCGGATGACCCTGACCGGCGGCGCAAGCGGCGTTGCTTTGCAGCAGTCGCTGGGGCTTGGCAAGCGCTGGACCCTTGCGCCCGGCCTAGCGGCGAATGTCGGCTACGAGCATGTGAACAGCGCGTTCTTTGGGCGCACCGGCGCAGGCAGCCTTTACGCCCAGCCGTATGCGGTCGGACAAAGCGCGTTCAATAGCTCTCAGTTCAATAACATAAACAGCCTCGTTCCTGGTTAGGAACGAGGCTGTGAATGGCGGCGGGCCGATTTGAACGGCCATATCTTCCCTAGCTGAGAAGTGTCTTTCCGTTAGACCACGACCGCCAAGTTCTCGCTCATCTTTTGGCTCACCGTTTGCTTTGAGCAGTGCGGTAAACGCTGCGGGTCAGCGCGACATCCCGGCAGACCGATGCAGGCGGCTCCGCCGCCAGCGCCCGGTTTCGCTGGAGATGCTGCTGCAAAACGGGGTTTAGTTTCCCATCCAGCGGCAGCGAGATCAGATGGGTGTTGTGTTCCAGCGCGTCGGCAAGCCGCTGGGTCCCTTCCCCCGTGAAGCCGCCGCCCCGCAGGTCCAGATGCCGCAGGCCGGGATTGCCAGCCAGAAAGTGTGCGGCGTGAACTGCGACGGCGTCTCCATGCGCATTTGCCGACGCCCCCAACACCCGCGTAGAAACGCTGTACCCGAGGTCCAGATGCGTCAGCGTGGGATGAGCGGCGGCAGCCTGAAACAAAAGCGCTGCGCCGTCCAGCCTGATGCCGCTGCTGGCAAGACCCAGCTCTTCCAGACGCGACTCAGCGAGGGCGGGAGCCAGCAGCGCCGCGCCAGCATCTCCTAAAAAACTGACGTTAAGCAGCAGGGCTTTTAATCGGGGCGTAAAGCGAACGATGTCCGCCAGCAGCGGGGCTTCTTCGGGGCCGAAGAAGTTGCCACCCAGATACAGCCGCTCGATAGTATTATTGGAGTGTGTCAAAGCCTCGGCCAGCGCCGCCAGGCCGTCGTAACCGAGGCGCGTGTTGACCAGATCAAGCGTTCTCAGCGACGTGTTTATTTTCAGCATTTCCGCCAGCCGCTTTGCGCCCTCTGCGCCGAGGGGGTTGCGCTTCAGCCACAGCCCCGTGACGGACGACGCGGCGGCAGAAAGCACATCAGCGAGGGGCGCGACGCCCTCCGCGCTGATGCGGTTGCAGCCGAGATACAGCACTTCAATTGTAGGATTTCTTTCCGCAAGCCGGGCGACATCAGCGGCCCCGGCGTTGCCGATGCCGTCGGTGCCGAGCAGCAGGCTGACCACTGCCTGGTTCTGTGCCAAAGCGTCCGTCACCATTCGGCAGCCGGCCGGGCCGAGCGCCTGCTTGCACAAGTCCAGCCGTCCGTCTTCCATGATCGTGCCGCGCGGGAACGCCATTGTCCCCTCGGCAGCCTGCCCGCCGCGCAGGTGCGCCAGGAGCGGCTGAAGCTCGCCGGGGTCGCAGGGGACAATCTCCGGGGCATGATAAAGCGGGCAATGAATGGGCTGGTGATCAGCCGAGTTACCAGGCATACGGGTAATAGTCTTTCAGGAAATGGCCAAACAGCGGCTCCTCAGCTTCGCTGATGCCACGCGCGATGGGGTCATAAATCCGGGCGACGGCATCGGTGGCGTCCAGCGGCGTCCAGAAGCCACGCTCCTGGGCATGCATTTTCTGCGGGTACGGGTTTTCATCGGTGACCCAGCCGGTGTCCACGCTGTTCATGTAAATGCCGGCACGGGCGTAATCCGGGGCCGAAGTCCGGGTCATCATGTTCAGGGCTGCTTTCGCCATGTTGGTATGCGGATGGAACACGGTTTTGTGCTCGCGCCCGAACTGGCCTTCCATCGCAGAGACATTAACAATAAAGCGGCGCTCAAACGAAGAGCGCATCAGCAGCGGCTTTAAGCGGCTGCTGAGGAGAAACGGCGCAGCGGCATTGACAAGCTGCACTTCCAGCATTTCCCGCAGCCCGACATCTTCCAGGCGCAGTCGCCAGGAATGCACCGGCCGGGTATCAAGCTGCTGCCCGTCCCGATCATACAGCCCCGGCGGGAAATACCGGGCCAAATCCATTTCTTCTGATGCCGGCAGGCTGCTGCCCCCCAGCAGGGTCATCGGCGAATTGAGGGCTTCGGCATCCAGCAGATGCTGGTAGAACGCCGCCGGGCGGCTGACCGTCTGGGCGGCATTGTTGACCAGAATATCCAGCACCGGCTCATCGGCCAGCAGGCTTTGAGCAAACTCTTCAACGCTCGGCAGATGGCGCAGGTCAAGCCCCGCAATCCGCAGGCACTCACGCCAATTCTCATAATCCGGCTCGGCGGCAAAGCGCTTGGCGGCGTCGGCAGGAAACCGGGTGGTGACGAGAACTTCCGCACCATCCCGCAGCAGGCGCAGGGCCAGCCCGAACCCAATCTTAATGCGTCCGCCCGTGACCAGAGCGCGGCGGCCATGCAGGTCCGCCCGCTGCTCCCGCTTAGCGGCGTTCAGCTCCGCGCAGTTCGGACAAAGCAGGTGATACCACGGATGAACGTGCGTGTACACTTCCTTGCAGATATAGCAGGACGCAGGCGTCTCAAGCCGCCCCCACTTCAAGTCACCTTGAATTTCGTTCCCACACTGCGCCCGCACCAGGCCGGTATCGGCTTTCGTTTGCCGATCTGCGGCCCGCCGCTGCTGTTCCCCTTCCCGGCGTGCCCCACGCTTGCCTTCCCGGTGGATCTTGGCGACAAGCGCTTTGAACCGCTCGTCACCGGCAGCGAGCGCCGTATCTTCCGAGACGGTTTGCAGGACGCGCAGGCACGTTTCCCAATCTTCTGTTGGAACGTCAAATTGCATAGATAGCCTAGTTTCAAGATACGGAAACGGGCGGGAGTTGAACCTGCACCTCCGCCGTGAAAGGGGCGGCGCTCTTCCGTTGAGCTACCGTTTCCAAAATTCGCTTTCGGCAGCAGAGTGGGAGTTTCCTTCCTGCTGCCGCAGAGAAGTGCAGTGGAAGGGTTTAGTCACACTGTCGCGCCGGGTAAACTTCGGTCGGCAAGAAATGTTATGACCCAAAATTATTCCCCTGAAATCGCGCAAACGCTGGCCTGCGCGGCGCAGGTTGCGGAGCGGTGCGCGGCCCATGCGACGGCGATTGACTGCGACGGCGCATTTCCCAAAGATGAGTTCCAGTGGCTGGGTGAAACCGGGCTGCTGGCCGCGCCGCTTCGCTCGGAGCTGGGCGGGGCCGGCATTGGCTCTCTGCCCGGCACGACGCCGGCGCTGCTGACGCTGCTGCGGCATATCGGGCGAGGAAACTTAGCGGTCGGTCGGCTGTACGAAGGCCACGTCAATGCCCTGCTGCTAATGCAAAAGTTCGGCACCCCCACCCAGCAGGAAGCGTGGGCGGCGGATGTTCATGCCGGACGGCTGTTCAGTGTGTGGAACACGCAGGCACACGACGGCGTTCATATCCATACCCTGCCGGATGGGCGCTTCGGTCTGCAAGGCGCAAAAACATTTGCGTCGGGCGCGGAGCATGTGGCCCGGCCTTTGATCACCGGGGCGATAGAAGACGGCGGCTGGCAGATGGTGATCGTGCCGACCGAGCGCGTTCAGCCGGCAGTAGCCGACCCGTCGTTCTGGCACCCGTTGGGAATGCGGGCGACGGCCAGCGTTCACATGAACTTCTCAGGGATTGAAGTCGGCACGGAAGACCTGCTGGGAGCGCCGGGCGACTACTACCGTCAGCCGGCCTTCGGCGGGGGCGGCGTCCGGTTTATGGCGGTCCAGATGGGCGGCGCGGCGTCGGTGCTGGACCACACCCGGCACTTTTTGCGCGAGCAGAACCGGACTGAAGACCCGTTCCAGCGGGAGCGCGTCGGCAAAGTGGCGTCGCTGATCGAGACCGGCGACTTGTGGCTACGCGGCGCGGGCGAGCTGACGGACAACCCGGACGCTGAGGCCGACACGGTGGTGCAGTACGCGCACATGGCCCGTGCGGTGATTGAAGACATCTGTGTGGATGTGCTGCGGCTGTCCGAGAGGTGCGTCGGCGCACGCGGCCTGCTGCGCCCCTACCCGTTTGAGCGTATCCACCGGGATTTAACCCTGGACCTGCGCCAG
>CAXTRL010000298.1:0-4824 GCA_964246575.1 uncultured Armatimonadales bacterium | reverse complement strand
CAATTCGGAACCGGACACGAACGTCCAGGTTGCGGCCTCCGTCGGCCCGGTCCAACAGCACAGCGAAGTGGTCCGCATGGAAGTTCGGGCCGGAGACGTGGGCGACGAGGCCGTCCGCGCCGGGATGGTCGGGCTTGATCGCGCAAAGCGGGGCGGGGCCGGGAGTGCCGGAGCCGACCGGCAACAGGCCGGCCAGCCCGCCCGCCTCAAAGTTAAAGACGCGGGACGCGCTCGGCGCTTCCGTCCAGACGTCGGTGCCGTCGGTGGCCCACGAGTCTTGGTTCTGCCGACTGCCGCCCACTTGGGCTTTGGGCGCAAATGTCGCCAGATAATCCACAATTTGCGCGGCTTCCGGCGGCGAAATCTCATCCGATGCATGATACTTGGTCAGCATCGTATTGACGGTGCGCTGCCATTCGCCCCGCGTGTAGCCTTTTTCCTGGGGAACAGGCAGGTTATGGCAGGCGGAGCATTTTTCGGCGTAGAGCGTTTTGACTTGCGAAGCGTCCGCTTTCGGCACGTCGGCGGCGACGGGGTGCGCCGGGGACACGAGCGCTGCCGAAACGGTGATTCCTGCCGCCGCCAGCGTGAACGCCAGCACAGTCAATTTCGGTGAGATTTTCTTCGGTGAGATTTTCATGGAATAGCTTTTTATTGGAAACGGGCTTCTGCTTTCCAAGACGCGAGATGCGCTCCAAATGTTCATTCTGCTGCCTGCCGAGTCGCCTTGACAAAGCGCCGCGCCGGTGTTATAATTTCGCGTTCCCAATCCCCGTATTTTACCGAATTCATTCTGGGAATTTTGATGAGGTCAATGTGATTGGATACTGTGTGCGCTGCCGGGCCAAACAAGAAATGCTTGCCGCGACCCGGACGCTGATGAAGAACGGGCGACGGGCGATGATCGGCACCTGCGCCTGCTGCGGGACCAAAATGTCCGTGGCGGGAAAATGGGATGATGATCCCCCACTGCCTACGCTGGAAATAGGTAAAAACGGCTTGCTCCTCTCGCCGAAAAACGGGTAAACTAAACCGCGCGGCCTCGCGCAAGAGAGGTTTTTGCACACATGGCTGATGATAAATTTGCAAAAGGGCTGGAAGATGTGATTGCCGGGGAGTCGTCTATCTGCGATGTGGACGGCATCAACGGCAAGCTGATTTACCGGGGCTACGATATTCACGACCTGGCCCAGAACACGACATTTGAAGAAGTCGTTTATCTGCTGTGGAACGGCAGCCTGCCCACGGAGCAGCAGCTTGCCGCGCTGCGTTCCGATCTGGATGCGAACCGGGCCATTCCCGAAGGCGCACTGGCTCTCTTGAAGCAGTTCCCGCACACAGTCCCGCCAATGGACGCCTTGCGGACCGCGACTTCCCTGCTGGGAATGTATGACCCCGATTTGGGCGACGAAAGCATGGAAGCCAACAAGCGCAAAGCCCTGCGCCTCACGGCCCAAATGGGAACGCTGGTCGGCACATTGGACCGCCTGCGAAAAGGCCAGGAGCCGGTCGCACCGATGCCTGGTCTGTCCACCGCCGCCAGCTTTCTGCATCAACTCAACGGTACCGTGCCGAATGAAACTGAAACACACGCGCTGGACGTTGCGCTGATCCTCCACGCCGACCATGAGCTGAATGCGTCCACGTTCGCCGCCCGCGTCACCGTCGCCACGCTGACCGACATGTACAGCGCCGTTACCAGCGCCGTCGGCACCCTGGCCGGCCCGCTGCACGGCGGGGCCAACGTCAACGTGATGAACTTATTAGAACAAATCGGCACGCCGGACAAAGCCGACGCGATTGTCACCGCAATGCTGGCCGACGGCAAGAAAATCCCCGGCATCGGCCACCGCGTTTACCGCGCCCTGGACCCCCGCGCCGTGTCCCTGCGCGAGATGTCCCGCCAGCTTGCCGAAACTACCGGCGACGCCAAGTGGTACGAAATCAGCGAAAAAGTCCAGGAAGCCGCCGACAAAGCGCTGGCCGCCAAAGGCAAAACGACCCTTAAAGCCAATGTGGATTTCTTCTCGGCATCGGTCTACCACATGCTCGGCATCCCTAATGACCAGTTCACGCCCGTTTTCGCGATTTCCCGCGTGGCCGGCTGGACCGCGCACATCTTGGAGCAGCTTGGCGACAACCGCCTGATCCGCCCACGCGCCATTTACACTGGCCCGCGCGACCTCAAAGTCTCGCCAATCAGCGAGCGATAAACTTCTTTTGTTCGAAGGACAACTCTTCAGGAGCGAGTGAGATTTATCTCCTCGCTCCTTTTTGTGTCTGCGGCTGAAAACCATGCCATAAATGGCACGGCTATTTAGCGCGGACGCTACAAAACACCGCTTCGCGGGGTTAAGAACAACACAAGGTCAAAAGTGCTTCTGTTCCGAGTCCCGCGAAGCGGTACTTTGCGGCGTCCGCGCCATATAGCCGTGCCATTTATGGCATGGTCCTGACAGTCTGGTTCTGAATAGCAAATGAAAAAGAGCAGCGGGGTTCATCCTTCCGCTCTTTTTGCAAATTTTGGGTATACTACCTTTATTATTTAACCCTGGTTAAATAAAAAGTTTCTTGCTATTGCAATTAATGCTTGCGAGGGTGACATGCGATCTGCTGCCGTGGAAGATTACGTCAAGACAATTTATAAACTGCAAACGCAGACGGATACCGTTTCTACGTCGGCGCTGGCGGAGCGCACCGGAACAACTGCTGCCGCCGTGACGAAGATGCTGAAGCATCTGGACACGCTGCACCTAGTCGCTTATACTCCGTACCACGGTGTTCGCCTGACGCCGATGGGCGAAAAGATCGCGCTGGAAATCATCCGGCATCACCGGCTACTAGAGCAGTATCTGGCCCAGGCGATGGGCTACTCATGGGACGAAGTGGACGCCGAAGCGGAAAAACTGGAGCATGTCATTTCGGAAGAGTTTGAAGCCCGGATTGATGCCCTGCTCGGCCACCCCAACGCCTGCCCGCACGGCGACCCGATCCCTGCCCCAGACGGGACGCTCATAGAAGAGCGGCTTCGGGCGCTCAGCGAATGCGTGCCGGGTGAGACCGTCACGGTGGCGCGGGTTAAAGACACCAACGCCGCCGTGCTGCGGGCGCTCACCCAGCGTGTGATTCATCTGCACTCGGTGGTGACGGTGCTGGAACGGGACGCCATTGACGGCCTGCTGACGGTGCAGGTCGGCAGCGAGCGGCAGGTGATCGGTTCGTCGCTCGCCGGCAGCGTGTTCGTGCAGCCAGTTGCCGAGCAGAAAAATTAGACATTAGAAAGTTGTACGTCAGCATCTTATGGAATTAGCGCAAGAACCACCCGTTCCAGAACCAAGACAAGTTCCAGAACCAAGACAAGTTCCAGAACCAAGACAAGTTACAGAACTAAGACAATAACCCACGCCGACGGACGGCTGGCGCGGGCCGGTCAAGCAGCCCAGCCTGCCGGAAGTGTTTCAGTCGGTTGTCGTTCCTAAAGACGCAACAGCCTGGCGGCGGTTTCTGGCGTTCTTTGGGCCGGGGTATCTCGTGGCCGTCGGCTACATGGACCCCGGCAACTGGGCCACGGACATCAGCGGCGGATCGATATATTCGTACCGGCTGCTGTCCGTGATTTTGATCGCCAATTTCACGGCGATCTTTTTGCAGGCGCTGGCGGCAAAGCTCGGCATCACGACCCAGCGCGATTTGGCCCAAGCTTGCCGGGACGCCTACCCCAAGCCGGTTTCTATCTTTTTGTGGCTGTCGGCGGAAATCGGCATTGTCGCCTGCGATGTGGCGGAAGTGATCGGCGCGGGCATTGCGCTCAATCTGCTGTTCCATATCCCCTTGATTATCGGCTGCGCTTTGACGGCGCTGGACGTGCTGGTGGTGCTGGTGCTGCAAGGCCGGGGCTTTCGGTATGTGGAAGCGCTGGTCATCACGCTGATCGGCACGATGATGGTCATTTTCACGGTGGAAATGATCTACGCCCGCCCAGCCTGGTTCGGGGTTCTCGCGGGATTCGTGCCGCACGCTGAGATTGTCCGTGACCCGCAGATGCTGTATATTGCGCTCGGCATTCTCGGCGCGACGGTCATGCCGCACAACTTGTACCTGCATTCGTCCATTGTCCAGACGCGCGATTTCGGCAGCGACTACCAAGAAAAAAAAGGCGCGATTCAAAGCGCGTATCTGGACTCAACCGTCGCGCTGATGCTGGCGCTGTTTGTCAACGCCGCTATTCTGATACTTGCAGCGGCGGTCTTTTTTCGTACCGGGCATCACGAGATCGGCGACATTCAAGGCGCATACAAGCTGCTGACGCCGCTGATGGGGGTCGGCATCGCCACGCCGTTATTTGCCGTGGCCCTGCTGGCGTCGGGCCAGAACTCAACGCTGACGGGAACAATGGCCGGGCAGATTATTTTGGAAGGCTTCACCAATTTTCAGATGCCGGCCTGGCTGCGGCGGCTGATTTCCCGAATGCTGGCGATTATCCCGACGCTGATTATTGTCGGTTTGTACGGCATGTCCGGCACCGGCAAGCTGCTGATTTTCAGCCAGGTCGTGCTGTCGGTGCAGTTGTCGTTTGCGGTCATTCCGCTGATCCAGTTCACCAGCGACCGGGCGAAAATGGGCCGGTTCGTCAACGGCTGGGCCACGCGCACCGGCGGCTGGATTCTAGCCGCGATTATTTTCGGCTTGAACACCTACCTAGTTTACACGACGTTTAAGCACTGACCCCTCCCGCCTTGCTTCGCAGGGTCCCTCCCCGAAGCGGAGAGGGGGAAGAGGTTTTGGAAGTCAACGAAAGCGTTCTTGTTTGCTCCTCACTCCGTA
>CAXTRL010000297.1:0-4845 GCA_964246575.1 uncultured Armatimonadales bacterium | reverse complement strand
CGCCACCGCCCCTTACCTGCTGGCGGAGACCCTGATGCCACTGCTGAAGGCCGCCCCGGCAGGCCGCGTCGTCCATCATTCCAGCATTTTGGGGTCGCTCACGACTACGGCAGCAGGCCAGTTCTCGCCGGGTTACTTGCTGCCGGTTTATGCGTCGTCCAAAGCCGCCCTGAACATGCTGGGCGTCATCCAAGCCGAAGCCCTCAAAGGCACTCAAGTCAAAGTCAACATCGCCCACCCCGGCAATGTCAAGACCGACATGAACCCCGGCGGCCAGTTGACCGTAGAAGAAGGCGCGAAAACCGCCGTGACCCTGGCGACGCTGCCCGATGACGGCCCCACCGGCGGCTACTTCCATTTAGGTGAAACGCTGCCCTGGTAACGTAACCGACCACGCAATGAATTGCATGGCTGAAGGGCGCTCCGCGCCGATTGGAACAAACCGGAACGGTATACGCAGTAATGCCGCAGGCATACTGTCCTGCGGACAGAAGATGGCAGACCAAGCATGACTGTCTTTTGTCCGCGTCGGGTGCAGTTGCGCCAGGACAACCAGCCGAAGGCTCTTCACCCCAATAAAGCCTTAGCCACAGATTGAAATCCGTGGGGCTTCAATCCGTGGGATAGAAAGCAACTTCCAATGACTGACTTATTTTCTTCGGTGAAGCTTAGCTCGCTCACCCTGCCGAACCGGCTGGTCATGGCCCCGCTGACCCGCAGCCGGGCCGCAAGCGGCGATGTGCCGTCGGACCTTGCCGTCACTTATTATACCCAGCGGGCCACGGCGGGGCTGATCATCAGCGAAGCGTCGCAGATTTCCGCCCAGGGCAAAGGCTACCCGAAAACGCCCGGTATTTACAGTGAAGCGCAGGTCGCCGGCTGGAAGCGCGTTACTGATGCGGTTCATGCCACCGGAGGCCGCATCTTTCTACAAATGTGGCATGTCGGACGCATTTCGCATCCAGGAAATCAGGCGAATGGAGAGCTGCCCGTTGGCTCATCGGCAATCAAGCCCAGCGGCAAGATCTTCACGGCCACCGGTGAGCAGGAGTTTGTGACGCCCCGCGCCCTAGAAACATCTGAGCTGCCCGGTATTATTGAGCAGTATACCACCGGCGCACGGAACGCCAAAAACGCCGGCTTTGACGGCGTCGAAGTCCACGGCGCGAATGGCTATTTATTAGACCAATTTCTGCGCGACAGCACCAATCACCGCACCGACCAGTACGGCGGCTCGGTGGAAAACCGTGCCCGGCTGCTGCTGGAAGTGACAAAAGAGGTCATCAAAGTTTGGGGCGCGGACCGCGTCGGCGTCCGCCTGTCCCCGTACAGCGGGTTTAACGACATCCGTGACAGCGATCCTGTCGGGACGTTCACTTACGTCGCCGGGAAGCTGCGGGATCTCGGCATTGTCTACCTGCATGTGATTGAGCCGGTTCACGCCGACCATCCCATGTCCATGCCGCAAAGCAAGACCCAGCGGATTGCCCCGCTTCTCCGCGAAGCCTTCGGCGGGACGTTCATGCTGAACGGCGGCTACGACCGGGAAACCGGTATGGCCGCGATTGAAGCCGGCGATGCGGACTTGATCGCCTTCGGCGTCCCGTTCATCGCCAATCCCGACCTCGTGCGCCGCTACCAGACAAACGCCGCGCTGAACACGCCCGACCCATCCACGTTCTACGCCGGCGGTGCCGGCGGCTACACAGACTACCCGGCGCAGGCCGAGTAGCAGGGACCAACTTATGAAAGCCTACCAAATCAACCAATACGGCAGCCTGGACGGGCTGACGCAGACTGAGCTGCCGGAACCGACTGCGCCGGGGCATGGAGAAATCGTCGTCAAAGTCCATGCCGTCTCGCTCAACTACCGAGACATGATGATTGTTTCCGGAAACTACGGACCCGGCGGCGAGATGCCGCACGGCCTGATCCCCTTGTCCGACGGTGCGGGCGAGGTGACAGCGGTGGGCGAAGGCGTTTCGCGGGTTGCCGTCGGGGATCGGGTTGCCGGGACGTTCTTCCAAACCTGGATCGACGGCCACATACTCAACGTCTACCAGAAATCCGCGCTCGGCGGCGCGATTAACGGCATGTTTTCTGAGTATGTTCTGCTGTCCGAGCAGGGCGTCGTGACTTTGCCCGACTATTTAAGCTATGAAGAAGGCGCATCGCTGCCCTGCGCCGCCGTCACTGCCTGGAACGGGCTGGTCGAGCAGGGCCACCTCATCGCCGGCCAGAGCGTGCTGCTGCTCGGCACCGGCGGCGTGTCTATGTTCGCCCTGCAAATCGCCAAAATGTTCGGCGCACAGATTTTGATCATGTCCTCGTCCGACGAAAAGCTGGCACGGGCGAAAGCGCTGGGAGCCAGCGAGACGATCAACTACAAAGCTGACCCGGACTGGGAAAAGACTGTTTGGAGCCTCACCGGCAAAGCTGGCGTAGACCATGTGGTGGAAGTCGGCGGGCCGGGGACACTAGAAAAGTCTTTGCAGGCGACGCGCCAGGGCGGATCCATCGCCCAAATTGGCGTTCTTGCCGACCCGTCCGCCAAAATCTCCCCGCTGCCAATATTACAGAAAAGCTTGCATCTGAACGGCATTTACGTCGGCTCCCGTGCCATGTTCCAGCGGATGCTCCAGGCGTTCGCCGTGGGCGGCGTCCATCCGATTATTGACCGCGTCTTCCCATTCGCCGAAGCCCGCGGCGCTTACGCCTACCTGCAAAGCGGCGCTCACTTTGGCAAAATCGTCATCACAATGGAGTGACTTTTGAGAGCATAAACAGAGAAAACAAAACGCCGGGGGTGGAAAAACTGCGATGACGGAACAATCTGAGATAGAAACAGCGGAAACAGGAACGGTACACTATTTACGGACCGGGCCGCGCGACAAGCCCCCGATTATGCTGCTGCCTTCCCTGGGCCTCAACCGAAATTTCTGGGACCAGCAAATCACGGCGCTCGGCAGGGACTATAATGTTCTGGCGATAGACGTGCTGGATCAAACCCTGCCGCGTCCCGCCGGGTTCCAGCCGACGTTTGACGGGCTGGCCGCAGCGGCGGCAGCCGTTCTTCAGCACGCGCAGGCAGGGCCGGCGCATGTCGTCGGCCTTTCAGTCGGCAGCATGATCGCGCAGACCCTGGCGCTGGCGCAGCCGACGCTGGTTCGGTCGCTGACGCTGATTGGCGCGGCAGCGGCGTTCCCAGACACGGGCCGCGAGGCGCTTCGGGAGCGTGCTAGGCTGACGCGGGAGCAGGGCATGGCCGCAGTGATGCCGCTGCATTTAAGTCGGTGGTTTACGCCGGATTTTGCCTCGCGCCGCCCGGACATCATCGAGCGCGTGACCGAAACGCTGCTTGCCGATGACCCCAAAGTCCATGCCGCGCTGTGGGACATGGTTTCCGGACTGGATACCGCACCGCGCCTGCCGGTGCTCACCTGCCCCACACTGGTCGTTGTGGGAGCAGAAGACACCAGCACCCCGCCGGCGGCGGCACGCTTGATTGCCGACGCCATTGCCGGAGCACAGCTGGAAGTCGTTCAGGGGGCATCACATCTCACGCCGCTGGAAGCGCCGGAAGCCGTCAATGCGCTTTTAGTCGAGTTTCTTTCGGCGGCTGACAAAAGCTAACTTTAATGGAGACAACAATGAAAACACATCAACTGGGCGACGGCTTAGCCGTCTCGGAGATCGGGCTGGGCTGCATGAGCATGAGCGGCATGTACGGCACCGCCGCAGAGCGCGACGAAACCGAAGCGATTGCGGTCATCCATCGCGCCATAGATTTAGGCATGACATTCCTAGACACCGCCGAAGTCTACGGGCCGTATGCCAACGAAACCCTGGTCGGCAAAGCGATTGCGGGCAAGCGGGACCAAGTGGTCCTTGCCACCAAGTTCGGCTTCAAGATTGAAAACGGCGCAATGGCCGGCGTCGACGGCTCCCCAGCCAATGTCAAACGCGCCTGCGAAGCGTCGCTTCAGCGGCTCGGCACGGACGTGATTGACTTGTTCTATCAGCACCGTCCCGACCGCGATGTGCCGATTGAAGACACAATCGGCGCAATGGCCGAACTCGTCAAAGAAGGCAAAGTCAAGCATCTGGGCCTGTCCGAAGCCGGACCGGAGCGGCTGCGCCGCGCCAACACTGTTCATCCGATTGCCGCCCTGCAAAGCGAGTATTCGCTGTGGGAGCGCGGCATTGAAGAAGAAATCCTGCCGGTCCTGCGCGAGCTTGGCATCGGCCTAGTCCCGTTCAGCCCGCTCGGACGCGGCTTTCTCACGGGCGAGATTAAGTCCTATGAAGATATTCCCGAAGGTGATTACCGGCGCAATGACCCGCGCTATCAGGGCGACAACTTCGGCAAGAACCTGGCCTTGGTTCAAGTCGTCCAAGAAATTGCCGACGCCAAGAATGCTGCTCCCGGTCAAATCGCGCTAGCCTGGCTGCTGGCCCAGGGAACGGACATCGCCCCAATTCCCGGCACCAAGCGCCTCAAATACTTGGAAGAAAACGCTCAGGCAGTGAACGTCTCGCTGTCGCATGACGACTTGGCGAAGCTGGAAGCCCTGGCAACCCAAACATCCGGCCCGCGCTACGGCGAAGGCGGCATGAAGATGGTTGAGCGATAGGCTGCCGCGTTTGAGTGTCCGCGCCATTGGGGCAAACTCAAGGCACGAATGAAGCAAGGAGAAGAACCCCAATGGCGGAAGAAATCGGCAAGCAGACGCGGCAAACGCCAAGCGATGACGAAGTGCAGGCGGCCAACGACGGCCATCAAGAGCGGCGCGTAGATGTGGACAGCAAAAGCGATGTTATTACGAAGCCGCACCATATGCCCGG
>CAXTRL010000296.1:0-4850 GCA_964246575.1 uncultured Armatimonadales bacterium | reverse complement strand
TTCCTCATCTGCTCCCCTCTCTCGTTCCGACGGGGGAGGGGCTGGGGGTGGGGGCAGCTCTTTCCGGTACGCCCTGCAAAGCCGCGATCATCCGGTCGATCTCATCAGTTGTGTTGTAGTGGGCCAGGCCCACACGCACTGCCCCCCCGGAGCCTTCCAGGCCCAGTGCTTCCATGAGGCGCAGGGCGTAGTAGTTGCCGCTCCACACGCAGATGCCGGAAGCCGCCAGATGCTCGGCGGTCTCGCGGGGCGACAAGCGCGGCCAGGTGAACGCAACAGTCGGCAGGCGCTCATCCAGGCGCTTCAAGTCAGTCAGGCCGTAAATCTTGATGTCGGGAATAGTTTGCAGGCTCGTAATGAGATGATGGGACAGCGTTTGCTCGTAGGCGCGAACCGCCGCCATCGCCGTTTTCAGCGTCAGCCGCCGGCCTGCGTAGCCCTGCGCCTGATATTCGGCCCGGAACGGCGGCCCGTACCGTTTGCCGATGTTTTCCAGATACGCCACTGCCGCAGTGACGCCTGCCAGTCCTTCGTGGTTCAGCGTTCCCATCTCCCAGCGGTACGGGATCGCGTCTTTGGACGGTTTGACTTTGTGCGGCGTCAAGCGTTTCAAATGCTCGGCTTTACCGTACAAAATGCCTGCGTGCGGCCCGAAGAACTTGTACGGTGAGCAGGCGAGAAAGTCGCAGTCGAGTTTTTGCACGTCAATCGGCCCATGCGGGGCATATTGCACGGCGTCTATGAAAACAAGCGCCCCAAACTCGTGCGCCATCTGCGTAATCTGCGCTGCGCCGGGAAGCGTGCCAATGGCATTGGACGCATGGGTGACGGCGACTAATTTCGTGCGGGGCGACAGCGCCGAGGCCAGGCAGTCCATGTCTAAAGTGCCGTCGGCCAGATGCACATCCACGACGCGCAGCTTCGCCCCGGCGGCTTCTAGGTCCACCCAGGGCGCGACATTGGCGTCATGGTCCAGCGCCGTGACCACCACTTCATCGCCCGGCAGGATGGTCTCAGCCAGCGAACGCGCTAAATGGAACGTCAGCGCCGTCATGCTGGGGCCGAACACGATTGTTTCCGGCCCCGGCGCATTCAGCAGATCGGCGACAGACGACCGCGCCTCTGCGACAACGGCGTCCGTCCGGCGGCTTGTTGCAAACGCCCCGCCGACATTGGCATTGGCGCTCCGGTAGTAGTCTGAGACGGCGTCAATCACCGTTTCAGGTACCTGCGTTCCGCCGGGGTTATCAAAGAAAATGGCCGGCTGCCCGTCCAGCGTCAGCGAAAGCGATGGAAAGCAGGCGCGAAGCGGCGCAGGATTAAATTCTAAATCTGTCATGTTATTGGTACGTTCTCAGTTGGGCGGCGTTTGAAGTCAAAGTGAAGGCCTGCAAACGGTCAGGATAAACATGCGGCCCGCTGTACACGACGCTGTATGTGTGCGCCCCGGAAGGAAGGCGGTAGGCTTGATTCAGCTTCACGCTTTCATGCACCTGTTCACCAGGCAGGAGAGTGACGAACTGGCGCGGGCCGGGGTGAGCAGGGCGGCTGGACTTCCGCCCGCTGAACGGCACATTCTGCCCGTCCATTGAGATACGAAATACGTCATCGCTGAGCCTGCCGCCGTCGCAGGCGCTGATTTTGTCCAAATACACATTCTGCTTCGAGACATTGACGAAGTTCAGCACGGCATGAAGGTTTTTGCCCTGAGCCGTGACCGCGAGCTGGGCCGTTACCGGAACCACGGCCAAAGCCGGTGTCAGCACGGAAGTCGGCTTGCTTTGCGGGCTATAGGAATGGCCCCGCTTGCTTTGGATCCGGTAGTGGTAGACAATCCCCGGCGTCAGCCCGGTGTCAATGAAAAAGGTCTGCCCAGCCGGGATCGACCGCGTTCCTTTGCCGCTCCCCGGCCCGCCGCTGCGATAGAGAATAAACAAACCGGCACCTGGCACGGGCTTCCAGTACAGATTGACCTGGGTTGGGCTGACTGGGCGAGCGACGAAGTCTGCGGGAGCGGCAAGCGGGCCGGAAGGCGCATTGACCATAATATGCGGCCCCCCGATAGAGGTTTGAAGTGGCGTCTTCTTTGTATTATGAATCGTCGGCAGCGAACCCGTTGTTTGCGTCCCTGCCGGAGACGCTGGATGACCCGGCAGCTGCGAAGGCGGCTGTGAAGGCAGATGCTGTGGGATACCCGAACCCACTGTTCCGCCCCCTGGCGGCTTGCCTTGTGTTCCTGCCAGCTTACCCGGCGTTCCGATTGGTTTTCCAGGTGTCCCCGCCGGCTTCCCTGGTGTATTGGGCAGCTGGCCCGGCATTCTGACTGGCTTCACCGGCGGTGTGACAGGTTTTGGCGCCGTTGATACAGGCTTTGTCGGATACGAATCAGGGAACGTCAGCAGGATCGGCAGCGGCCGGCTGCGCCGCTCCACTTCAATTTCTGCAATGTCATCCGACGAAAGCCCGTCAGCAGTGACTTTTACCGCAAACCTCCGCGAGCTGCCCAGCGGAATCGCATCCGTCAAGTCCAGCATGATCGGACGCAGGCCACCGGACGCGCTGTGCAGCACCTCAAATGTCTTAGGCGGCTGTTCTTCCCCGTCCAGCGTGTACCGAATGGAAACCTGGTGCGGGCTGCGGCTCGCCAGCGCTCCCAAATGGCTGAGGCTGAGGCTGACTAGAACTCTAGGAATCGCCGGAACCGCCACTGTCGTCGGCACGACGAGGGAGCCGAAAGGAGTCACCGAGTCTGCCGCGCTGTAGGCCGGTGTTCCGTCCGCCTGCAAGGCGTTCAGATCATAGCGCTTGAAGGCGCCTTTTTCCGCGTCTTCCGGGGCAAGCGTAATGCGAAACCGCTGCTTTTCCCGGCTCCACAAGTTCCACCCAGGATGCTGCCCGAAGGGCCAGTGGAACCCAAAGGTGCGGGTGGGGCCGCTGAACTCAAACGCATCGTTGATTACGACGCCGGGGATAGGCTGCTGCCCTTCCAAGTCATGCCCGCGCTCATCCAGCAGGATCATCTGCGCCGACAGGTCTTTCAACTGGCTGTCGGCTGGCATTTGCCCCCGGTCCAAGCCGGCAAAAGCTACCGAAGCCCGCACGGTCGGCGTTTTTCGCACCGGAATGCCCCAAACCAGCCAAAACAGCAGCAGCAGCGAGCCAATGAGAGCTGCCCAGTCGCGTCCAAGACGCAGCCAGGGAATATAGCGGATCAGAACCGGGCGCGTCAAGGCAAGCGGGGTACGGATTTCTTCCGTTTGAGCCGACCCGCTGACGGTGGCGTAGTAGGAAGCCCGCCGGGGCGGCGGCGGCAGAAGGCACTGCCAGACGCCGGGCGTCCGCGCGGCCAGCGACTGCTGAATCGTGCCGACCGTGTCTGCTTCCTTTTGCAAAGCGTCTTTGGTGGGTGCACGCAGGATCGTCAAGCCGACCAGCGGCGGCAGAAAACTTTTGTTGGCGAGCTGAACGGCAAACCGCGCTTCGCGCCGCCAGGGGCGGGTGACGACGACAGGCGGCACCGCTGAAATCTGAAGGTCGGTTTCCGAAGGCAGCGCCACCCAGCGCAGGGGCAGGTCCTGGACAATTTCGCCGGGTTCGGAGCTGCGCCTAGGGTCAAACGCGGTCAGGACGAAGCTGAAGGTCCGGGTCTTCATCTTGTCCCCGGCGGGCGGCGGTACGAAGGCGACGTCAAACGACGCTTCTTCTCCCGGCTGAAGCAGGATGCCGCCTTCGCGCTGCGGTGTTCCGCCTTTTGGCTGGCGGCGCAGATAAAACGCGGGATTAAGGTCAGTCACCGTCAGGTCAAAGCGATAAATGATCGGCTCTGGATTGCTGATGTGGATTGTTTCCACTTTGCCCGGCCAGACAAGGTCGCGATCCGTAATCCGCTCCCGCCGCGAGTCCGGCGTTTCTTCTGTGTCCGCCGAGGAAATCCGCTGCCCCGGCGTGAACGAGACGGCCGCTTCTCCGTCGGCTTCCAAGCCTTCTTCCGTAGCAGTCCCGGAGCCGTAACCGCTTGCCATGCCCGCGTAGCCGGAAAGGCCGGGGATGAAGCCAAGAAAACCTAATAATCTTCCAAACATAAGTGTATTTCAGTGCTGAGTATAATCTATGATTAATTTACGAGTGCCGATGCGGGGGAGGCCGATGCAAGTTGAATTCTACCGTGTAAGTGATGGTGGACTGCGGCCAGGGATTAATCAGGCGATTGATGACATGGTTCTGCCACTGGAAGATGAGCCAGAGCCTTGATCCCGGCACACGGGAAATCAGCAGCGGCTTTTTGGGATCAAGGGAAGTTTTGCCCTGGTCGCTTTCCGGGACCGGCGCGTCGCCGATACCGCCCGTCGTGACATGGGCCGGAACCAGCGCCCGCGTGCCGTCTGCATAGACTTCCACCGCCTCCCAGCGCACCTGCACCCGTGCTAAAGGGACGGCGGGCTTCGGCGGCTTTCGTTTTTGGACAAGTGCACCCAGGACCAGGCCGAGCAGCGCGGCGCCGAAAAAGACGGCCAGCCACTTGGCAAAAAAGCGCGTGGGCCAGCAGGTAGACGCGAAAATGGAAGCCATTGTTTTCTATTTTACCCCATAGCAGGGGCAGGTTGTTCCGGCATTGCGGGAAAGAAAGCGAACAGGAAAAAAGACAAGCCTAAGAATACGTGGGAATAAATTCCTACGCCCCTCATTCCCACACCTACTGCATCCACTCACTTGCGCCACATAAAGCCGCCGGTGCGGCGGGGCGCTTCTTCGGCAGGAGGAGGGTCATTCTCCTGGCTTGTCGGCTGAATGCCCTGGCTGCCGCGCGGGTCCCGTGCCGCAACCACTGTTTCGTGGTCAAGCAGGCGGCG
>CAXTRL010000295.1:0-4887 GCA_964246575.1 uncultured Armatimonadales bacterium | reverse complement strand
ATCGCGTCGCCGGGGCGGATCACGGGCGGGCAGATTGTGTTCGACGGCGCGGACCTGCTCTCGCTGTCCGAGAAGCAGATGCGCGGGGTGCGCGGGGCGCGGATCGCAATGGTGTTTCAAGACCCGATGACGGCGCTGAACCCGACGCTGACCGTGGGAGAACAGATTGCCGAAACGATCTCGGCGCATGGGAAAGTGTCGCCGCGCGAGGCGCGAAAACAGGCGCTGGACTGGCTGACGCGGGTGCGGGTATCCCTGCCGGAGCGCCGGATGCGGCAGTACCCGCACGAGCTGTCCGGCGGGATGCGCCAGCGCGTGATGATCGCGATTGCGTTTTCCTGCCGCCCGGCCCTGCTGCTGGCCGACGAGCCGACCACGGCTTTGGACGTGACCGTGCAGGCCCAAATTTTAGACCTCATGGACGAATTGAAAGCCGAGCTTGGCACGGCGATTGTGTTGATTACGCATGATCTCGGCGTCGTGCGCGAGCGCTGCGACCATGTCGCGGTGATGTATGCCGGGCAGATTGTAGAATATGCGTCGTCCGCCGACTTGTTCAATGCCCCAAAGCACCCGTACACCCAGTCGCTGCTGGCATCGCTGCCGGACTGGCGGCGAGCTTCCACCGGCCAGCCCCTGCCGTCGCTGCCCGGCCAGCCGCCGCCCTTGACCGCCATCCCGCCCGGCTGCCCGTTCGCCCCGCGCTGCCCCAAGCGCTTCGCGCCCTGCCCGACAGTCGTTCCCGCCAATACGCTTTTGGACAATGGCCGAACCGTTCGCTGCCTGTATGAAGAAGCGTTGGAAGACCAGGACGACAAGCCTGTTTGACGCTGCCCTGTGGTACACTCTTATGATTAGCGTCATAGCAACCGCGCACATTAGCTCGGACAGAATGCTGACAATTGCAGTGCCAAAGCCCCTGCATGATATAGAGGTGGTAGTCGCCATCCAGCCGATGCCGGCAGAGCGCGGCTGGCGGCCAGACTTCTTTGAGACGACGTATGGCTCTCTCAAAGATGGCCCAATAGAGCGTAGGCCGCAGGGAGAATATGAAGTACGTGAGGCAATGGAATGACGCATCTGCTGGATTCCAATGCCTTCATTCGTTGCCTTTCTTGACTTATTGCAGGCAAGCATGTTATAATCAGTGACGTTAGGGAATTAACTCTGGCTTGTCTGATAGCACTTCCGCAGGCAGAACATTCACGGCAGAACATTCTAGGAGGCAAAAAGGCACGACTATGTTAAACGGCAAAGTCAACGGCAAAGTGAAATGGTTCAGCGACTCGAAAGGCTACGGCTTTATCGAGGTCTCAGGCCGCAAAGATTTATTTGTCCATTTTTCAGCAATCCAAAAAGACGGGTATAAGAGCTTGGCGGAAGGCGAAGACGTTTCCTTTGAGATCGAGCAGGGAGACAAAGGGCCGCAGGCCGCACAGGTAGAGTCCCTGGCACAAGCCGCTGAGCCTGCCGCTGCTTAAGCGAGCCGGAACACTCTTTCAGCGGATCGCCGCGTTCTTTCGCCCCGGCTTGTGCCGATCACCGAGTTGATTGGCTCCTCCGGGGCTTTTGTATTTCAAACCAAGATTAACAGTAAGATTTTTATGCCTTCTTCGCAAAACCCAACACCGAATCGACCCGCGCCTCGCGCTGTCATTAATGCCGACGCTGACCGGCGGCTGGGCCGGATGAGCCTGCTGTATAGCGGGGTCTCGTTTGTGCTGCTGCTGGCGCTGACATTCGTAATCCCTTACGTTCTAGTACATTATCCTCTGCCGCCTGTGTTCAAGTTTTTGCTGCAATGGGGCACACTGGTGCTGGTGATGGTGCCGTTCCTGTTTGGCCTGGACCGCATGAACGCGGCGCGTCTGGACATCGGGCGCGAGCGGGTGCAAGCCCGCGCCTGGTCCGAAGCCGTGGCGGCGCTGCGGCCCTTTGACTCGCTGCTGATGCGGTTCTGGGACCAGTCCGGCGAAGCCCATTACTGGCTTGCCCTGGCATATGCCGGCCTCGGCGACAAAGTCCGCGCCGAGAAAGCGCGGGCGTTTGTCCGCCGCAAACCCGGCAGCCCGTGGGCCGAAAAGCTGGCTCCCAATCAAGGTCCCAGCATTTCCCGCTCCCGCGCCAAAATCTACGACACGCAGGGAAAAGAAGGCGGCCCCGAAAAGCGCCCCTCGCCGCCGAAGACCAAGCCGCGCCGCCGTTTCTAGAGCGGCTTAAAAGACAGAAAGAATGGACCTCAAATGTCCGATACTGATACCAAGAGTGACACTATCAGCGAGACGCCGTCGTTGCAGGCGCAGACTATTGAGCTGGGTAAAACGCTGAGGGCCATTTCAGACCGTGACCCGTCGGGAACGCCGACCCCGCAGGCCGCCGCCGTCTTCGGGCGCTGGCTGGCGGACGCCGGGCCGGCATCCCGCGAACCGGCGTATCTGGCCGATGTCGCCGACAACTACGATGTGTTCCTGAACACCAACAAAGACCTGTTTGAGCTGTTCGACATTTTGGACAACTACATCGAAGTGGACGAAGACGCCGCCCCGCCCGTGCCGCGCACCTACATCGGCCTACCAATGACTTCATAAACAACAGTCTGCCGCGAACGGGCAGCAGAAATTGTGCTACAATTCTTTTATGGTTACTGTGAACATTGACGAGATGCAGCGTGATTTGGCAGGGTATCTTCACCGCGTTCAAGCGGGGGAAACGCTGCTCGTCTTGGAAGCCAATCAGCCGCTGGCCGAGATCAAGCCATACCGAGATTTTGTGGGGGGAACCGGAGAGCCGCGCCCATTTGGGTTGTGTGCCGGGGAGTTTGTTGTTCCCGACAATTTCGATGCGCCCCTGCCGGAAGACATTCTCCAGGATTTTGAGCCGGCTTAGGAGAATCAATGAGGCTGCTGTTAGACACGCATATCTTTTTATGGTTCGTGAGCGGTGATAAGAAGTTGCCTGTGGCTCTGCGTGAAGCCATCAGCAGCCCGCAAAACGAGATTTTCCTGAGCGTGATTTCTTTGTGGGAAATGATAATTAAGTATCATCTTGGTCATCTGCCCTTGCCTCAGCCGCCGGAAGTCTACGTCCCAACGCAGCGCAAACGGCTTTTCATCCGAAGCTTATCTGTTGATGAGGAGAGCGTTTTTCAAGTCGCAACTCTGCCACTCCTACATCGTGATCCGTTTGACCGGCTTTTGATCGCGCAAGCCATCGAGCATGACTTGAAACTTGTCACGGTAGACGCCGCTGTCCGCGCATATTCGATGGCCCCGCTTCTGTGAGCATTTTGAGGAGTAAGATTGGCCTCTGTTCCCGTATTTGAGCAAAAAAAAGTGGTGTCGCTGTTTGTGGTGGTGGCCTATCTGGGGCTGGCGCTGCTGGCGCTTGTGGTTGGGTATGCCCTGCGGGACTTAATCCCGCCGTTCCTGGTCGCTACGATTATCGCGATGACGCTGACGCCGGAAGTGGACCGGCTGGAGCGGCAGGGGCTGTTCGGCAAACGCTTCCCGCGTGGGGTGGCGATTGGCGTCATTTATGCGCTGTTTCTCGGCATCTGCGTTTTGATCGTCAAAGGGCTGACGCTGGTGAGCGGGCAGATGACCGATTTGATTACCCGGTTTGTCCCCAAGCAGTTGTACGGCTCGCCCCACGATGTCGCGCTGTTTGCCGCCACTTGGATGCAGGCGCACCATCTGCCGATGGCGCTGCGCCCGCCGGTCCTGAACCAAGCCCGGCATGTGCCGGAGCTGCTGGGTAACGGGCTGAAATGGTTTGGGGACAACCTGCCGGGGCTGGCGGGCAATTTGGTGTGGGTCGTGATTGTCCCGATCATCACGTTTTTTATCCTGCTGGACTTCAACAAGATACTGGGGAAATCACTGCTGCTGGTCGCCAAAGAGCGGCGTGAGGGAATTCTGGCAACAGTCACGGATATTATTGCGGTCTTCGGCAGCTATGTCCGGGGCGTTTTGACCGTCATGGCTCTGGACATCTGCGTGATTTTTGCCGTTTTATGGTTCGCCGGGCTGCATGATTACGCGCTGACGCTTGCGATTACGGCGGGTCTCTTGTACACAATCCCCTATTTCGGAGCGCTGGTGTCCACGATTTTGATTGGGCTGGTGACGCTTGCGACGCAGGGGGTGACGACGGCGATCATCATTGTTTTGATCATGATCTTCATTCATCAGATCGTGTTTGACAACATTGTCGCCCCGCGCGTGATCGGCGGCAGCGTCCACCTGCATCCGCTTTTAACGCTGATTGCGCTGATGGCCGGCGGCACGCTATTCGGCATCGGCGGGACTCTGCTGGCGGTTCCCATCGCCGCTGCTATGCAGGTCATTTTGATCCGCTTGTTCCCGCAGTTCAAGACCAATGTGGTTGCGGTGCGCCGCGCCGCAAATGTCGTGCAAAAGACAATCGCTAAAGACACGGAACTCGCCGTGCCTTCTGCCCGTAAAACCGACAACGTTCCTGCGCTTCAGCAGGAACAGGACGCAGCCCGCGCCGACGCCAAAGAAGCCCAAGTGCTGCCGGGCTAGAACATCACGCCCAGTATAGGAACCTACCCCGTCACAAGTGACGACCCTCCCGGAACGGGAAGGTGAGGAGAATGACAAGAGGGAGCGACAACCGCTTTTTGACCTGTTCAGAACTCTTTACCTTCCCGTTCCGGGAGGGTCGTCACTTGTGACGGGGTAGGTTCTTATTTCCCCGCCTTTCGGCACTTGTCGCTGCAATACACCACGTTTGCCCAGTCTCGCTCCCACTTCTTGCGCCACACAAACGGCTTGCCGCAAACGGGGCAGACTTTGGACGGCAGGTTGTGCGGGTTGCGAAGCGTTTCTTTCGGCATCTTCCAAGACTTCTACTTCTAAAACTTTG
>CAXTRL010000294.1:432-4913 GCA_964246575.1 uncultured Armatimonadales bacterium | reverse complement strand
TACCCCTCTCCCGCGCAGCGGGGGAGGGGTCGGTACGAAGTACCGGGGGTGGGGGCTAGGTTCCTCGCTACGGCGTCAGCACGACTTTCGTGCAGTCTTCCTTTTTTTCCTTGAAGATCTTGTAGCCTTCCGGCGCATCGTCCAGCTTCATGCGGTGCGAGATGACGAACGTCGGGTCAATGTCGCCGTTGACGATGTGCTGCATCAGCGGCTTCAACAGGCGCTGGACATGCGTTTGGCCCATCTTAAACGTCAGTTCTTTGGCGAACGCCGCGCCCATTGGGAACTTGTCCAGCAGGCCGCCGTAAACGCCGGGAACCGAGACCGTGCCGCCCTTGCCGCAGCACTGAATGGCCTGGCGCAGAGCGTTGGAGCGGTCGGAAGTCAGCCGGGCCAATTGCTTGGTCTTGTCGTAGACGTTGCCGAGACCGTGTCCGTGGGACTCCAAACCGACCGCGTCAATGCAGTGGTCCGGGCCGCGCCCGCCGGTCATCTCTTTCAGAGTTTCAAACAGATTGTCCTGCTCCTCATAGTTGACAGGCTCGGCTTTGCTTTTGTCGCGGGACATCGCCAGCCGCTCCGGCAAATGGTCAATGGAGATGACCCGCTCGGCCCCCAGCAGGTACGCGCTTTGGAGGGCGAACTGGCCGACCGGACCCGCACCCCAGACGGCGACAGTGTCGCCCGGCTTGATGCCGCAATACTGCGCCGCTTGATAGCCGGTCGGAAAGATGTCCGACAGGAACAAGACCTGCTCGTCGGTCAAGCCTTCGGGGACTTTGATCGGGCCGATGTCGGCAAACGGAACACGCGCATATTCCGCCTGCCCGCCGGCATAGCCGCCGTACATGTGCGAATAGCCGTAGATGGCCGACGGCGAGTAGCCATACGCTTCATCGGGGATCAAAGCGTTCGGGTTAGAGTTGTCGCACAGCGCCCATTGATCGTTGAGGCAGTAATAGCAGTGGCCGCAGGCAATCGTAAATGGGACGACGACGCGGTCTCCAATTTGCAGGTTTTTGACGGCAGAGCCTAGCTCAACAACTTCGCCCATGAACTCATGGCCCAGAATGTCGCCTTTTTCCATTGTCGGGATAAACCCGTCGTACAGGTGCAGGTCCGAGCCGCAGATGGCGGTGGACGTGATTTTAATGATGGCGTCACGCGGGTTCAGGATGGTGGGGTCCGGGACCTGGCTGACTTGAACGTCGTTTTTGCCGTACCAGCAGAGTGCTTTCATAATTTTCGTTGCCTTTCGTATACGCACCGGCACTGGAAGTGCCGGTCTACTCTGGAATGAAAGTCGCTTCGCGACTATAGAGAAGTAACGAATGCTATTCCTCAGTGTCGAAGACACTTTCACTCACCAGTAGACCGGCACTTCCAGTGCCGGTAGTCTGTCGCCTACTTCACCTTGTCTTTATCCGGGCCGCGTCCCGACGACTGCCCTTCGGTGGTCGGGCGCTCTCCGGCTTCCATCTGCTGCTTGAAGTGGCGCAGGTCGTCGTCAAGCTGTCGCTTGGGATCTTCGCCCAGCAGCCGCGCCACCGCCGCGCCCGGCTTGCCGCCGGGCGGGAGGTAGGAAATCTCCACCATCACTTCCGTGCCGCGCCCCTGGGTAGCCGCCTTGAAGTTGACCGCGCCGGCGTTGTCCACGTCGCCGCCGGGCAGGGAGCGCCAGGCGATAATCTGGTTTGGGATGTCGTTGATGATCTCCGCGTCCCACGCCACCGAAGTGCCGAGCGGCGCTTTGGCGACCCAGTGCGATTTGTTCTGGTCGCTGTCCTGCGGCGTGACCGAGTTCAGATGGTCCATGATTTTCGGCAGGTTGGTGAAGTCTCGCCAAAAGGCGTACAGATCGGACGCCGGCTTCATAATGCTGACCGAGTGCCGTACTTTGATGCCGCTTGCGCCGAGCTTCTTGCGAACGGCGTCCTGCGCGTCCCCTGCCCCAACTACTTCGGCATTGTTGATGCCGGCAGCGGCATAAGCCGCGCAGTGACCGGATGCGCCGCGAGCGATCATGTACACCCCTAGCGCCGACAGCATGAGGCTGGTCGGGGTCCGGGCAATCAGTCCGTAGGTGGCAAGCGTGCCGCCGGCAACCGCCGTCAGCCAGCGCTCATTGCTGCCGATGTTGACGTTGCTTTCCTCGATATGGTTTTTGATTGTCGCGGCTTCCGAGCCGCTGTCATGGCTTAGGTGCGTGGAGCTGACATCTTTCGAATCCGGTGTATCTTCTGGTAGCATTGCTTGTTCTCCTCCTGCGTGATGTTACTTCAACAAGACCGGCTGCTTGTTTGTTTTGACCCGGTACAGCGTGTACGGCTTGACCCGAAGGTCTTGGCCGTAATGGTACGACGGCAAAAGCGCCAGCTCATTGGCCGTAAAATACAGATACCCATTTGTGGCGACCGACATCGTGTCAATCCAGTAATAAGGGGCTACTTGGGCGATGACTTTGTACGGCCCGCCCGGCTTGCCGTACTTCACTTGGGATTTTTCTTCATCGCCCGCATAGATGCCGCCCGATGCATCAGACTCTAAGCCGTCCGACATGCCCTTGATGCCCAGGTTTTTGACCGTCGCGGCGACCTGGCTCTCGGACTTGTTTTGGTCCATCATGGCATCAATGCCGACGCTGTATAACTGCCGGGAAGAAATTGGGCAGTAGTACAGCGTTTTGCCGTCTGGACTGATCGCAATACCGTCGGAAGCAAACTTCGGCACTTGGGGCGACAGGCCGTGCTGGCGGGTCAGCAGTGGAAAGCCGTCTACAAGGCCGATCACTCGGGTGTCCGGCTTGACCGAGGGATCTTTTCCAAGACGCCGGAAGCTTTTGCCCGTCGCCAGATCAACAATGATAATGCCATTGTCGGACTTTGCGCCGGAGTCGGTAATAAACGCTGTTCCCGCTTTGCCGCGCCGCAGGTCAAACCGGACATCGTTCAAGTAGGTCGCGGGTGTGACAACGGAGCGCGGAAAGAAAATGGTGCGCGTGATTGTGTCGGTCTTCAGGTCCACGCAGACCAGCTTCGGGCCATTCGGCACGTTCGGACCGAGCTTCAAGCTGCCGGTATCCAGCACCCACAGCCGGTCATCAGGGTCTACGACGACGCTTTGCACCGAGTAGAAACAGTCGGCGGGATGGGCTTTGTTGATCTGGTTTACCTGGGCATTCGGGTACGCGACTGCCTTGCCGTTGACGATCTCAGCGACGGTGAATTTGACGGGATCGCCCCAGTGTGGGAAGTTAACAAAGATGCGGCCTTTATGCGACACAGTCACGCCAGTAGGCATCGGCCCATAAAAGCGGGCGACGGCTTCCGGCTGCTGCGCGTGCGCCGGAGCTGCGGCCAGCGCAAAAAAGGAAGCGGAAGCGACTAAACGAGTAAAGCGATGCAAGGTGAGTTTCTCCAAATACAGAACTCCCGGCCAGAGATGACCGGGCTTTAAGAATACGAAAACCATCCGGGCTTGAAGAGTAACCTTGATAGCTGGTGCCAGCCCCGGAGGGGCTTTGTAATCTTTCAGCCCGGCCATTCATGGCCGGGACGTCAGGCCAGTGACCGCCGCCTACCCCTTCTGCTGAGGCTTCAAGATGACTTTCGTGTAGCCGTCGGCCCGCTTGTCGAACTTGGCATACGCATCGGGAGCGCCTTCCATCGGCATGTCGTGGCTGATGATGAACGACGGGTCCACTTTCCCCGCGAGGATCAAGTCCCGCAGCAGGACGTTGTAGCGCTTCACGGGCGCTTGTCCGGTTCCGACCATCAGCCCCTTTTCCCACACCTTGCCCAGCGGCAGCACATACTCGCCCTGCTTGCCTTCTTCCCCCTGACCGTCGGGGTCGGCAGGCATGAACGCGCCGATGATGCCGATGGCCCCCGTCGGGTTGACGAGCTGAACCAGATCGTTGAAGACCTGATTGGGCTTTTCGATGCTGGGTATGCCCTCATCGTGCGCTTGGTAGCCGACCGCGTCAATGCCGCACATGACGCCCTTCATCTTCTCGTCGCCGGGCCGGAACGAGTCTTTAAGCACCTTGTTGTTCTTGCGGATGTCCTGAATTTGCTCCACTGGGCTGCCGTCTTGGAAGTTGATCGGAGTCGCCCCGATGCTCTTCGCTTTTTCCAGCCGCGCCGGCACGTCGTCCACCACATACACTTCGGACGCGCCTTTGATCAAGGAGCTGTACGCAGCCAGCATTCCGACCGGACCCGCGCCGTAAATGGCGACGGTCGAGCCGAGGCCGACCTGTGCCAGCTCAGTGGCGTGGTACGCTGTCGGAAAGATGTCGGCCAGCAGGATAAACTTGTCCTCAAACTCATCGCCCGGCGTTCCCGGCACTTTCAGGCAGTTGAAGTCTGCATACGGCACACGAATATATTCGGCCTGCCCGCCCTGGTACGGCCCCAACCCCGCATAGCCGAAGCCTGCGCCGACACCTTCCGGGTTAGCGACCAGGCAGGCATTGGAGT
>CAXTRL010000294.1:0-422 GCA_964246575.1 uncultured Armatimonadales bacterium | reverse complement strand
ACGGCAGCACCACCCGGTCTCCGGGCCTCAGCGACGTGACAGCATCGCCGACGCTTTCAATCACGCCCATGATCTCATGCCCAATGGAGCGCCCGACTTCAAACGGCGTGCGCCCGTCGTACATATGCAGGTCCGAGCCGCAAATGGCCGCCGACGTGATTTTCAGCAGCGCATCGGTTTTTTCTTCAATCCGCGCCATTTCAATGTCTTCGACGGCGACTTGTTTGACGCCTTTGTAAACAACAGCTTTCATGCGTGTCTCCTTAAATTTGTGTCAGCAAGTCAATGTCCATTGGTCTTGCCAGCGTTTCTTTGCCGGCGGCGTCCAGGGCTTTAAAGTACGGCGTCTGCATGTGCGCGTCCAAAGCATCCTTGCCGGTCCAGTTCTCGTAGGTGAACAAGATCGCCGGGTTGTCGTTGGA
>CAXTRL010000293.1:0-4944 GCA_964246575.1 uncultured Armatimonadales bacterium | reverse complement strand
TCGCGCTTCGCCGGCTCCGTGTCATGCAGCAAAAAGAAGACCAGGCTGCCCGCAAGCAGGCCCATCGGCACATTGATGAAAAAGCACCAGTTCCAGCTTATCGCATCCGTAATCCAGCCCCCAAGCGCCGGGCCGATGGTGGGAAACACGACCAGGCCCAGCAAAAAGACTGGCTGAACAATCGCCTGCTCTTTAGGCGAAAACACTTGAACCAGGGTGGCCTGCGCGGTGGAAATCAGCGCTGCGCCGCCTGCGCCCTGCAAAACGCGCCAAAAGATAATCTCGTCCAGGCTATGCGAAGTCCCGCAAAAAAACGACGCGATAGTGAACAGCACAATGGAACCGGCCAAATAGTTGCGCCTGCCAAACAGCATATTAAGGAACGCCGTCATCGGCAGCACGACGACATTAGACAAAATGTAGCCGGTGGAAACCCAGGCGATTTCCTGGGTCGTCGTGCCGAGATTGCCGGCCATCTGCGGCAGCGCGACATTGATAATGGTTGTGTCCAGCACTTCCATCGCCGCCGCCAAGATCAGGCCAGCCAAAATAATCCAGCGATACTGACGGTTCCGCGCGTCGGCAAGGGCCGCCGCTCCGGTTAAACCGGCGGGGGCCGCTTCCGGGGCCGGTTCAGGCGCGGGAAGTGCGCTTGGCGCAGGAGATGCTTGCCGCCGCCTGCGCCGCTCAAGTGTGTCGCTCATAATTGATCTCCTGAATGTTTTGAAGTGAATGTTTTCCCCTGGCGCGATAAGCCGAACTGCTTGGCAACCAGGCCGTCCAAAGTGCGCTTGGGCAGCCGCTGCGGCAGAATCCAGTTTTGGAACGCTTGGGGAACGACTTCATAAGCGGTGCGCGGCTTTGCCGCCGACAGCGCCTTCCAGATGGTTTGGCCGATCCGTTCCGGCGAGTAGCCCTTCCGCCCGTTCTGGATCATATAGCGGACAAACTTGGCGAGAGCTTCCGCGTACTCCGTGGCGGCATAGCACGACACATCATCGCCGGCTTCCGCCTTGTCCCAGATCGCCGTGGCGACCGACCCAGGCCGCACGACCACCACGTCAATCCCATGCACCATCAGCTCCCGGCGCAGCGTCTCGGAAATGCCTTCCAGCCCGAACTTCGCCCCATGGTAAGCGCCCAAAAACGGAAACGCCATTTTGCCGCCGACGGAGCTGATGCTGACGATCCGGCCCGGCTTTCCGGTTAAGCTATGGTCTGCACCCAGCATCGGCAGGAACGCCTGCGTCACGATCAAGGGACCGACCAAGCTGACTTCAAGCTGCCGGCGGAACTCGTCCACCGGAAGATATTGCAGCGGTCCCACGACGCTGATGCCGGCGTTGTTAACCAGCCCGCGCAGCGTGCTTCCGCCGAGGCGCTCTTGGTCGCTTTCGTTTCGGACGCTGCCAAAGACGTGCAGACCTTTTGCCGCCAGCACCATTGTTATCCCGTAGCCAATCCCCGAAAAAATGCCTGTCACCACAACGCTTTCCATGCTTGAACTTTCTTACAAATTATTTTGCTGCCTGATTTTCTGCCGCCTAATTAAATCCATGCAAAATTTCCAGTAAAGTCTTTCCTCGCCCCTTAAACCTGAAGCTTTGCCAGCAGTTCGATTAACATCTGCTTGTCTTCCGGGCTGAGCTGGAAGACTTGGGCTTGGACACGCGGGAACTGCTCTGGGATAAAGCGGTCCATGACGCCGCGCCCTTTTACAGTCAGATGAATTGTCAGCGCCCGCCGGTCTTTGCAGTCGTGATGGCGTTCCAGAAACCCATCCCGCTCCAGCCCGTCCAGCAGGCCAGTGACCGTGGCACGTGTGACGCCCAAATGCTCGGCAATCTCGGAGGGGCTTGGGTCTTTATGCCCGACAATTTCTTCAGAAAACAAGCAGCCCAGCACAAAAAAGCGCCCTTCAGACAGTCCGTAAGGCTCCAGCCCTGCTTGAAACGCGCACTCATCCCCGGCCGCAAGCTGCTTGATGCGAATGATAATCTCAATCGCCTCGGCATCAATATTGGGATAGCGTTCGGCAACTTTGCGAAGCACCTCGCCTTTCGGATAGTATTTCGGTACAGAAACTTCTTTGTTCATCGTATTTCCTAAGTACCCATATTATACGGCGGCTAACAAAAAAAGTCAACCCCAAAGATTTCGGCAAATTTTTTAATCAGCACGGCCTCAACTGCGGTGCGTGT
The DNA here is from genome assembly GCA_964246575.1 of uncultured Armatimonadales bacterium. Classification (GTDB taxonomy): domain Bacteria; phylum Armatimonadota; class Armatimonadia; order Armatimonadales; family Capsulimonadaceae; genus JANXMY01. The sequence continues at coordinate 2,743 of CAXTRL010000293.1, read as the reverse complement.
CGGTGCTTGCTCCTCAAGCATTTCTTGGAGCGAGGTGACATCTTTGTCCTGAATGCCGCAGGGAACAAACTGCGTGCGGAATGGAGCCAGGTCAGTCGAGATATTGAGGGCGAAGCCATGCAGGGAAACCCAGCGGGAAACTTTGATGCCGAGGGCCGCGATTTTGCGGTCCCCGACCCAAACCCCGGTCCGGCCTGGCACCCGCTCCCCGGTCAGTCCGTAAGCAGCAATCGTTTGGATCAGCGTTTCTTCTAAATCCCGCAGGTAGCGGTGCAGGTCCGACCCGTGCTGGCGCAGGTCCAGGATGGGATAGCCAACCAGTTGGCCTGGCCCATGATAGGTGATCTCGCCGCCCCGGTCCACGCGCTCCACGGCGATGCCCAACGCCTGCAAGGCGGCTTCCGAAGTCAGCAAGTCCGCGTCCTGGGTGCGCCGCCCCAGCGTAATTGTCGGCGGATGTTCCAGCAGCAGCAGCGTGTCGGGGATTTCGCCTCGCCCGCGCTGTTCCGCGAGTGCATACTGCCGGGCAAGCGCCTCGCCGTAGGGAACAGGATGAGGATAGGAAATAAGTTGACAGTGCATATCTGGTACTTTGTGTATCTGGTATACTGGCGGCATGGCCCGGCCTGATTTATCGTACCTGAAAAACATGCTTTTGTTTCTGTTCGGCCTGCCGCTCGGCCTGCTGACCGGGCTGTCCGCCATTTCCGGCAGCGTGTTCGGCGTGCAGGCGGTGCGTCGCCTGCTCGGCCTGCGTCCGGCGCGGGCCGTCGGGGTCGGCCTGGCGCTGACTTTCTTTGCGGCACTGGCCAGCATTCTCTCGTATGCCCAGCACGGCGACGTGCGGCTTGGGCTGGCCCTGCTGCTGTTCTTTTTCCAAACCCTCGGCGCGGTAATCGCCGAGCGGCTGCTTTTGTCGCGCCCCAGTTTAGAGCGTTTGCCCCAACTCTGGGGAACCCTTGTTGTGGCCGGCGGCTTGGCGATGCTGGCATCCGGATTCGGCTTTCTGCACGGGCCGGCGCTGCCGCCCGCGATAACGTCCCACAGCATTGGGTTCTACGCTCTGACGGCGCTGCTGGCAGCAGTTGTCGGTTTGGCAAGCCGCGTTTTCGGCCTGGGCGGCGTCTTGATTGTCCCGGCGATGATTTACGGCCTCGGCCTGCCGCCGCATGTCGCGCAGGGGACGGCTCTGGTCGTGCTGGCCGTCGCGGGACTGACGCCCCTGCTGGCCCATGTCCGGCACGGCGACCTGGAGCCGCAGTCGGCGACCTGGCTGTCGGCGGGCGCGGTATTTGGGGCATTGACCGGAGCATTGATTGCCGTTTCCCGCCTCAGCGATAACGCGCTGCTTGTCTTGTTCGGTCTGCTCCTGACGATCATGGGCCTCCAAATGCTGTGGCGCAGAGAAGTCCCGCCCACTCCCGCCGCTTGATTTCTTGTAGCCTGCTTCCAACTGCCTGTTGAAATTCCGCGTTGCTGCGGCCATAATAAGTGTAGCAAAATGCTACACGACAGAACGGGTATAAAAATGGCGGCAAGCACAAAAAATAATCAAAACGCAGCAAAGTCAGGGCGCAAAGACATTCAGTTCAGCATCCGAACAGACAGCGAAACCAAAGCTCGCGCGGCGCGTGCCGCCGAAGTTGCACAGGTGACCCTCACTGAGTTCGTAGAAGCGGCGGTACGCGAACGCGCTGACGAAATCTTGGCGCAGCATGACCAAATTCTGTTAAGCGACCGTGACTTTCTTCTTTTTGAAGAGCTGATGAAGCGGACGATTGAGCCGAATGACCTGGTCCGCGCCGAGGTTGCTGAATTCGATCAAGGCCGCTTCGACGCGCAGGGACACTACCATTGGTAATTGAACCAGTGGACACGCACCACAACCGGGAAGCGTTTGACTGCGGCATTGAAAAGATGAACGTGTTTCTGCGGCAGACAGCTCGCCAGCACGCCGCAAAACACGTGGGGGTGACGCATGTCGCGGTAGACGAAGTTGGGTCAACGCGCATTCTCGGCTATGTTTCGCTTTCAATGAAGCCGGTGAACCGCGCTTCTCTGCCGAACGCGAAGAAGCTTCCGGGCGGGGAATACACAGTTGCTTTTATCAGTCAGCTTGCCGTGGGCAACGAATTCCAGGGGAGCGGCATTGGCGAAAAGCTGCTTTTGTTCGTGCAGTTCCAGGCGCTCCGGGTATCGGGTGTCTTCGGCCTTGTCGGCGTCGCTTTGGACCTGCTTTACATTGAAGATGAAGACCCTGCCATCACGCAGAAACGCCGCTTGTTTTACACCAATCGTCAATTCGAGCCGCTGGCTGATGATACAAAGCGTCTCTACAAATCGATAGATGCGATCCGCCGGATGAACTTTAATCTCTAAGGACCATGCCTGAAAGCGGCTCCCCGTCCCGGCGATTTCGGCAAAATTATGTGGGTGAGCGTAACCCGGAAGGGCATCGGCAGCCGTCACGCAACGGAAGAAAATCAATGCAAGGGGGACACTAAAATGGGGACATGGCACGTCGTCAAACAGGGAGAATGGCTGTCCACAATCGCGGCTTCCTATGGGGTGAGCGACTGGAAGACAATCTGGAACGACCCGCACAATGCCGCGCTGAAACGCAGCCGCAAGCCGGAGATCTTGTTCCCTGGCGACCAGCTCTATATCCCCAGCAAAGCTTCCAAAACCGCGTCCGGTGCTACGGGGCAGCAGCACAATTTCGTGCTTAAAGCCGCCGCCGTGG
>CAXTRL010000292.1:0-4962 GCA_964246575.1 uncultured Armatimonadales bacterium | reverse complement strand
TGCCCCAAGCCATCGCCTGCTTGATCTCGTCCACATTCGCCGTGTCAATAAAAAACTTCATCTCTTATGTGCCTCCTCAGCAGCAGACCTTTAGTGCATAGTTGATATACCCGTTTATCGCGGATTACCACAGCCATCTTTTAGGCCCGCTTAATCTTCCGGCAGTCTGTCATAAACGGCGTTCTTTGCGCCGACGCGCAAGGCCCAGCCGGAGTCGCCGTAGGACCAGTGCCACCATTCACCGACATAGTTAGTGAGGCCAGTCTTGCCGAGGGTATTAAACAAGAGGCGGCGGTTGGCTTGGGCTTCGTTGGTCAAGCCTTTTGTGTCGCTGGGGGCGCTTTTTTCGTCCATCTCAAAGGGCGAGGTCATGTCCAGCCATTCCCGCGACGGCATTTGGATCAGCGAAAAGTCTACGGCCCCACCGGTGGTGTGCGGCGGCGGGCAGGGGTCATCGGGCGGGGCGGACATGGTGTTGGTGATGCGAATCAGCGTGGACTTATTCCATCCCGGGTGCTTTTCGGCGAACTCTTTTTTGATCTCGCTGTACATGAACTGCTGCTGGTGCATGGGCCGGAAGCCCTCAATAATGATGATGTCCGTGCCGTGCGGCAAGGCTTCGGCGGCATCGGCCAGCATTTCAGCGACGCGCATTCGGACTTTGGGCGTCCGGGGCATCCCCTCAAACTTGGGATGCTTTTCGGCAAAATGAATGCGTTTGGATAAGATGCGCGGGTCCACCAGCGGCTCGCCGTTGTCTTCAATCGGCACGGCGCGGAGCTTGGTCAAGGGTTCGCCAAAGGAACGAGGCATAGAAATGGGTGCTTTCTAAAGGGCAAGCCGGGGGTGTAGAAACCCCCGGCAAAACAGCGTCCTTCGGACAAAGATACCAAATACGGGCGGCATTTTCCGTGTCCGAAGGACATTTCCTGCCGGGGGTTTCTACACCCCCGGCATTGTCATCTTTTTCGCAAATGCCAGCATTTTGTCGTACCAGCCGATGACCTGCTCGCGGTCGCCGCTGCCGTGGCCGGCGTCAAACCAGACCACTTCAATGTCTTTGCCCAGTTCACGCATCTTCGCTTCGTAAACCTCCATCTGGCGCGGCGGGCAGCGGGTGTCATTGCGGCCCTGAATGACCAGCAGCGGAACTTGAACAGCTTCGGCGTAAGTGAGGGGCGAAGCAACGCGGTACAAGTCCGGCTTTTCGGCAGGCGTGCCGCCGAAGGAAGCCGTGGTGATGCCTTGCAGGAGGCCCGACGAGTCTTCCCAGGTCAGCGTTTGATCGGCAATGGCGACAAGCGCCATGCCACCGGCCCACAGGTCGGGGCGCTTGCCGAGGCCCAGCAAGGTCATGTAGCCGCCGTATGAGCCGCCGGTCAGGAGGATTTTGTCGAGAATGGCGATGTTCTCAGCTACTAAGTAGTCGCGGGCGGCAACCATGTCTTCGAGTTCCCAATGGCCGGCGTCGCCCCAAATCTTTTGCAGGAACTCGCGCCCGAAAGTCGTTGATCCCCGGTAATTGACGGACAGCCAGGCAAAGCCGTTTTCGGCCCAAAAAGAACCCATGCCGAAGGTTTCTTTGACCACGTCATGCGGCCCGCCGTGCGTTTCTAAGATTGTGGGGAACGGCCCGTCGCCATCGGGCAGGCAAAGCCAGGCTTGGACCAGGACGCCGTCGGACGAAGCAAACTGCACCGATTGAACAGGCCGGCCCGGCGGCAGGTCGGCAGGCGGCAGCACGTCCCGCAGGTACTCGCCCGTTTGGCCGTCCAGCGCGACAAGATGCGACGGCGTCTGGGCATTCCCCCACTGCGCCCAGATTTCGCGCCCGTCCGGCCCGAAGCCTGCCCCCAGCGTGCCGTAGATGGGAAACGAGCCGTTCGGGTGGTTCAGCCGCGTGGCGGTCATCGTTTGCAGATGAAACACGTAGAGGCGCTGGGCGGCTCCATACGTCTGACACAGCAGCAGGCGCGAGCCGTCCGGGGACCAGTGGACGGGAACAACGTCGCCGTCCACGCCCGGCAGCGGCAAGTCGATCAATTCACCTGTCAAGGCGTCCCACAGCAGGGGCCGACGCACTCCGGTCCGGTCGGAGCTTGCTGCGACGCGGGTGTCGCCGGGAACAGGCCGAAACGCAATCGGCTCCAAGCTGCTTTCCAGGCCATCTTCCAGCGTGTTTAAGACCTGCCCATTCGCGTCAAACGCAAATAAATGGTACTGCTGCTTGCCGGTGCGCTCACTGGCCGCGACAACGGCGATCTGCCCGTCTTCCGACAGAACCGGCGTCCGAAAAAGTTTTTTTGTCGTATACAGCAGCGTTGGCACTCCCAGCGTGCCGCCGTCCGACCCAATCGGCAGATAGCACAGATTGTAGCCGTTTACGTCATTGAAGCGAAACGCAAACGCATTGCCGGACGCGCTGAAACCCAGGCTCGGCTGCGGGAACGGCGTGGCCGACGCGCTGTACGGCGGCAGGTCCGGCGTGACGGCTTCCGCCGGGCCGCCACCAAACGGCACCCGAAGGTACTGCCCGATTTCGCTGCCTTTGGCGTCATCCAGATAATAAACGTAGCTGCCGTCCGGCGACAGCAGGCCGAACGACACGCCGCCGGGCTTGTCGGTCAGGGGCCGGAACTCGCCAGCCGGCACATCCCAGGCATGAAGCTGAGGCATCCCGTCATGGCTTTTCGTGACCAGGCCGCACTCCGGGGCCAGGGGTGCGATTTGTGCGCCGCCAGTCGCAGGCGCACGAAACCGTTCTTTCCATTGGTCAGCAGGCGCGTTGGTGTTTGGGGTTGAATGGGACATAGAATGTGCTTTCGTGAAGACAGCCACGGGTTAAAACCCGAGGCTCCAAAACGCTCACCGTCGAGGCGACGTACAGAATGTAAATGCAGGCTTACTTGATCGCCGACACCGCCGCACATTGGTCTTTCAGCGCCGGATACAGCGCTTGATAAACGCCGTAGTATTTCTGGTATGCCGCGTGTGCGGCCCCATCCGGCTCCGTCACAGCGGCGGTCTGGACGACGGCACGGCAGGCGTCGGCAACCGACGCATACGCGCCCGTGCCGACAGCCGCCAAGAGGGCTGCGCCGAGGGCCGGGCCTTCGTTGACCGCCAGCGTCAGATGCGGCTGGCCGGTGACGTCGGCGTGGATTTGACGCCACAGCGCCGACTTTGCGCCCCCACCGCCGGCCCGGACTTCCGTCATCGGGATACCCAGCTCGCCGAAGATTTGGAACGTGTCGTACAGCGCAAACGCGACGCCTTCCATGACGGCCCGCGTGAAATGCTGACGCCCGTGCCGCAGCGTGATGCCGAAGAACGTCCCCCGCGCGTCGGCGTCCGGGTACGGCGTCCGCTCACCGGTCAGGTACGGCAGGAAGATCAAGCCTTCAGAGCCGACCGGAACACGCTCCGCTCCTTGCGTCATCAGCGCGTAGCGGTCCATGCCGGTCGTCCGGCCCACGACGCCTTCGGGCTGAAAGAACGTGTCCGCCAGCCAGCGCAGGCTGCCGCCCGCCGACAGCGAGACGCCCATGACATGCCACTTGCCGGGAACGGCATGGCAGAACGTATGCACGCGCAGCTTGGGGTCCGTCACCGGCCTGTCCGAGTAGGCGAACACGACCCCGGACGTGCCGACCGTGCTGGACACCAGGCCCGTTTCCACTACCCCGCTGCCGACCGCTCCCGCCGCGTTGTCGCCGCCCCCGCCCGCCACCGGCGTCCCGGCGGCAAGCCCCGTCAGCGCCGCCGCTTCCGCATGAACTTTGCCCGTCACTTCGATGCTTTCCGCACACTCCGGCATCAGCGAGTACGGGATCTCGGCGGCATCCAAAACTTCCCGTGACCACTGCCGCTTCGCCACATCAAACAGCGCCGTCCCGGACGCATCCGACACTTCCGTCGCGTGAACCCCCGTCAGCTTGAACCGGATATAATCCTTCGGCAGCAGCACCTTGACCACTTTGTCGTAAGTCTCGCGCTCATGGTTACGCAGCCAGACAATTTTCGGGGCCGTAAACCCCGTCAGTACCGGGTTGGAAATATACCGAACGAAATTGGCTTCCCCTACCCGCTCTGTGATCCAGTCGCACTCGGCCTGCGTCCGCTGATCGCACCACAGCAGCGCCGGCCTCAAGACCTGGTTGTCTTTATCCAAAAACACCGACCCGTGCATCTGTCCCGACAGCCCGATCCCCGCGATCTCCTCGCCCCGCACCCCCGCCTGCGCCAGCACGTTCCGCGTTGCCCGCACCGCCCCCTGCCACCAGTCTTCCGGGTCCTGCTCCGCCCACTGCGGCTGCGGCGTGGACAGCGGATACTTCTGCGTGTCTGACGCCACCGCCTGCCCCGCCTCCGTGATCAAAAGCGCCTTCGTCCCGCTCGTCCCCACATCTAGTCCCAAATAGTATGCCATCATGTTCTCCTATGAAGTAGGTCACCTATTCAGCATTGTGTCAGTCGAAGTCCAGTGCAGGTTGAAGTGGCCCTTGCTTTAATACCTTTGAAGCTTTTTTCGGTGTTTCTACAGCTTTGGGGGGATAAAAGACGCCCAGTACAATCCAGGCGTTGTATGGCAAGGTAGTCCCTACAAAAAAATGTGTGTCTTTTTCAGCGCTACAGAGATCATCAAAGAATTTTTGCTTGACACTTCGGACAGCCTTTTGCTCATCTCCAAGTCGTCTGACTTCATTCAGGAACAAAATGCCCAATTCCCAATCAGTGATCTGCATTGTATGCCCTTTGCAATTCAGTCCACATAAAAAATGGTACGAAAATTCGTAAGGAATTTTTTGCAGAGGCTTTTTCTCGTCGAACAAGCTGTATTGCGCCAGAGCGTCTTGATGACTTTGTTTCCATTCTCTGTCAGCAGGTTTCACAGACAAATCTATGATTGGTAATGGTCTAATTTAGTTTGTTTGTTGTATACTGTCGGCATGGTGACGCAAA
>CAXTRL010000291.1:0-5008 GCA_964246575.1 uncultured Armatimonadales bacterium | reverse complement strand
TATAGACTTCCCAGCGATGACTGCAGCCATGCAGCGTTTAGCACAGGCAAACTCGGTTCCCGAAAGCGTGACGGATGGCAAAGACATACTCGGCTTGGTAGATGCCGCTGCCGAAGACGTTCAGAACCGCGGCGGCGATGGAGCGGCCCTGCGCCGCACGGCGTTTGCAGAACTGGAAGCGATGGAAATCGCCGGCTGTTCGCGTCCCGTGCTGCTGCCGGGAACACGCGAATTGCTGTCGGATTTAGTTCAGCGCGGCGTCAAGGTCGGCATCGTGACCCGCAACTGCCGGACAGTTTCCGTGGGCCTGCTGGCCCGGTTCGCCCTGCCCCATCACCTCCTGCTGTCCCGTGATGACGTTCCCAAAACCAAGCCGAACCCGGAGCATTTGTGGGACGCCCTGCGCCTGCTGAACGAGTCGCCCAATCATGCAGCCATGGTCGGCGATCACTGGATGGACATCGAGGCCGGTGTCCGGGCCGGCTGCGCGGCGACGCTGGGCGTGCTGGGACGCAACGATGCCGACTGGTTCGCCCCCTGCCCGCCGGCAGCCCTGGCGCGGGATTTGCGGGAAGCCGCGCCGCTGTTCGGCGGTTAACCCATGCGCCTTTCCGTCTGCATCGTCAACTGGAACACCTGCGAGTACCTGCGCGAGTGCTTGACTGCCCTCCAAAAGTACCCGCCGCTCGGGCAGGAAATCAAAATTATTGCCGTGGACAACGCCAGCACGGACGGCTCGGCGGACATGGTCGCCGCCGAGTTTCCGGGCGTGGTTCTCATTGCAAGCGCCGCCAATTTGGGCTACGCCGAAGGCAACAATCTGGCCCTGGCGCGGGCCACCGGCGACGCCCTGCTGCTGCTGAACCCGGACGTGATTGTGCATCCCGAAAGCCTGACCCGCGCCGCCGAGTTCGCCGCTGCCCACCCCGGCATCGGCGCGTTCGGCTGCCGCCTTGTTGGGACCGACGGCGAAACGCAAAGGTCGCTCCGGTCGTTTCCTGACCCCGGCCCGGTGCTGTGGGAGTATCTTGGCTTGGCGCGTTTGTTCCCGCGCTCGCGCGTGTTCGGGGCGTACCGCATGACCTGGTTTGACTACGACCGCGCCATTGAGGCCGACCAGCCGATGGGGTCGTTTCTGTGGATTTCCCGCTCCGCCTACACCGCCGTCGGCGGCCTGGACCCGCAGTTTCCGATCTTTTTCAACGAAGTGGACTGGTGCTGGCGGGCCAAGCGCGGCCACGGCCTGTCAATCTGGTACACTCCCGATGTGGTCGTCACCCATTACGGAGGCGGCAGCACCCGGCAGGTGAAAGCCGACATGGTCCGCGAGTCCCACCGCTCCCTGCTGCGCTTCTACGACAAGCACTACGGCAACATTGCGCCGCCCGTGCGCTGGCTCATCCGAAGCGCCGTCCTGCTCAACGAGTGGCGGCTGACACGGCGGGCGCAGTCTTGACGCAGCGCTTGGGTGTACACATTTTATGGCTGACATCGCTGTCATTATTGTCAACTGGAACGCACGAGAAGATTTGCGCGTGTGCCTGGCTTCGCTGTATGCGGAGCCGAGGCCGCACGTGAGCTGCGACGTGTGGGTGGTGGATAATGCCAGCGCGGATGGGTCGGCGGCGATGGTGGCGGCGGAGTTTCCGGGGGTGCATCTGGTGACGAATGCCGAGAACCTGGGCTTTTCGAAGGCCAACAATCAGGCCATCACACAGACGGACAGCCGGTATGTGTTTCTGCTGAACTCGGACGCCGCGATCCGTCCCGGCGCGTTGGACACGCTTGTAGCTTACGCGGACAGCCACGCCAAAGCGGGAATACTGGGGCCGAAGGTGCTGAACCCGGATGGGACGCTGCAATACTCGTGCCGCCGGTTTCCGTCGCTTGGGGCGGGCTTCTTTCGGAACACCTACTTGGGGCGGCTGTTTCCAAACAATAGCTACGCACGGGACTATTTGATGACGGATTTTGACCACAACAGCGACATGGGCGTAGACTGGGTTTCCGGCTGCGCGATGCTGATCCGCCGGGAAACGATCAATAAGATTGGGGCGCTGGATGAGCGGTTTTATATGTACTGCGAAGATGTGGACATCTGCCAGCGGGTTTGGGACAGCGGACAGGAAGTCGTGTATGTGCCGGAAGCAATTGTGACCCACGCGATTGGGCGGTCCAGCGACAAAAACGCGGACAAGATGATCAAAGAGTTTCATCGGTCATGGTACGAGTACGATTTGAAGCGGCATCCGAGGTCGCCCGCGATTAGGCGTGCGGCGGTCTATTCGGGCCTTTGGCTCCGTGCCGCCGTGCGGATCGCCAAGCGCCGGTCGGCGGGCCGCCGGGCGGGAAGCGCATGAAGGGAATGCTGAATAACGCTGTCGGGCTGCTGCTGGCTTTGACCCTGCTGCTGGCCCCGGTGTATGCCGCCCAGCCGGACTCGCCGCAGGCGATTGGGTCCGGGGAATGGGCATCTTTTTTGTGCGCCGGGACGTTTCTCGCGGCAGGCTTGGCGCTGGTTGCCGCCCGGCGCGGCGGAACATTAGCCCTGCACTTCTCGCCTGCCGAAAAGGCGTTTCTGGCGCTGCTGGGGCTGGCGTTTCTGAGCATCCCCGTGCGGCTGGCGGTGCAGCATGGCACGGGATATTTCAGCATCATGCTGCGCGGATGGAGCCTACTTGCCGCCGATTTTGCGCTGTTTGCGCTGGCCCGGCGCGTGGCGGGTAATCCAATCTGGCTATACGGGCTGGTGGGTGCGGCTGTGGCAGGATCGGCAATCGTGGCGGATTTGGGGGTGCAGGAATATATTGTGCATTGGCGGGCGGGGGAGCGGGACTGGCGCATTTTTGCGACCTCTACGCCGGACTTCCTGGCAGGATACTTTGTGCTGCTGCTGCCGGTGACCCTGGCGCTGTTTTTGGAGATGCCGAGCCAGCGTGGGCTGACGCCGCTGCTGCGAGCAGCGGCAACTCTGGTGCTGGGAGTCATTCTGCTGCTTCAGCTTGCCGCGCTGCTGACGACAGGCTCCCGGTTCGCGCTGGTCTCGCTGGGGGTGTCGCTTGTGGTGTTTGTGGGAAGCGTCGTGCTTTCAGTCCGGCGCGGGCTGGCGCTGCCGAAAGCGACGCGCGGGCTGCTTGGAGTGTTGCTGGCAGCCTTTATTTTGGGCGGCGTGGTGTTCGCGCGGCCCGTTTTAGGCCGCCTGCAAAACCTGCACGACAACTCGGCGGCGTTCCGGCTCTGGACGTGGCGCGGCAGCCTGCACATGGCCTGGTCCAATCCTGTGCTGGGAACCGGCATCGGCACTTGGACGGATTTGTACCCACGCTATGCGCTGACCGGCTTTACCCGGCTGGCGCATGAGTCGTACTTGCAGATGGCCGACGAATGCGGCCTGCCCGCGCTGCTGGTCCTGCTGGCGGCGCTGGGACTGCTCGGGGTTTCGGCCCTGCGTGGCCTGCGTCAGCCTTCGGAGCTGCCAGCAAGCGGCTGGCTGCCTGCCGACAGTCGCCTGCTGCGGTGCGGGCTGCTGGCGGCGATTGCCGGCGGCGTCGTGCAGAACTTGATCGACTCCGACTGGTACGTTTTCTTTCTCGGCACGGCGTTTTGGACGCTGGCGGGGCTTGCGGCGGCGAAGTATACCCCGGAAGCGCCGGAAGCCCAGCGGCCTCTCCCGGCGGCGCTGCTGCTTGCTGCCGGCAGCGTTACGGCGGCGCTGCTGCTCTTGACGGGAGCGCAGGGCGTCGGCGCGGGCTACGCCCTGGCGGCGTCGGCCCAGAAAAGCGCCGACCCCGGCGGTGCGGCGGAAAGCCTCAGCGCGGCCCGTGCCTGGGACCCGCTGAACGGTCGCTACCCCAGCGACTTAGGATATGGCGTCGAATACGTCCGGCAGGGAGACCCGTTAAGCGCGGAGTCAGCGTTGCTGGCGGCGGTGGCGCTGGAGCCGAACTCGGTCAATTATCGGCGATTAGGAACAATCTTACAGGCGTCGGGCCGGAATGCAAACGCTCTGGCGGCCTATCAAAACGGCCTGCGGGCCGAGCCGAACTCGGTGGAGCTGCTGCTGCGGCTGGCCCGCCTCAGCCCGCCCCCGGCATCGCTGGGGTACTACCAGCGCATTGCCGACCTGGAAACAAGCCCGGTCGGAACGGCGCGGGCGCTCGGCGAGTCGGTGGAACCGGGCTTTGCATATGCCGACGCCGCGCTGGGCGACGCCGCCGCACAGGCCAATCCCGCCCGTGCCGGCGAGTATTACCGCCGTGCCGCCGCCCTGCTGGAAGCTTACGCCACGGAAGGCGGCAGCTTGAATTCCCAGCGCGAAGCTCTGGACGGCGGGCAGGCCGATCCGCAAACGGACAGCGCTTTGAAGGCGCTTTATGGGAAGGTGATGACGGCGTGGATACCCCTTGCCCCGGCAGATCAGCAGGCAGACTTGCGGCGGCGGCAAAAAGAATTTGCAGTAAAATACGACGAGGTGGTCAGCCGGTCATCAAAACCGGGTATTCTATAAAGCAGATTTCTCAGGAGACAAGTTATGAACATTACCGCTATGAAGCGTGCGCCCCAGTCTAAGGGCGAGCGCAAGCAACGCATCCGTCAGGGCTTTATTCCCGGCTCCGTGTACGGCAAGGGCCTGGAGCCGATGGACGTTGAAGTTTCGTCCAAATCCATCGCCGCGATCCTGTCCGCTGAGACGGGTTTGAACACGATCATTGATCTAGCGATTGCCGGGGACGACAAGACCCATTCCGTGCTGGTGGACCGCTTGGAGCGGAACCCGCTCACGCGCGGCTTCCTTGCCATCGGCTTTCACCAAGTCAAGCAAGGCGACAAAGTTACGGCTCAGATTCCCATTCAGCTCATCGGCCATCCCGACGGCGTGGACACCGGCGTTTTGGTGCTGGAACAGGCGTTAGAAGCGATCACGGTCCATGCCCAGCCTGCCGACCTGCCCGCGCACCTGGACGTGGATGTGTCCCATTTGCAGCCCGGCGACGTTCTGCGGGTCGCG